>JBEIHL010000018.1:0-12308 GCA_040381375.1 Opitutaceae bacterium | reverse complement strand
CGGCCCGGCGCTGCGCCGCCCGGTAGCCGGCGGCGGCGGCCTTCAGTTCATCCGCCGCCTGCCGGACCTGCAGTTCGAGTTGTTGACGCGTGTCGGCCAACTGCAGCTCGGCGCGGCGGCGCTCGAGGGTCGCCTGCTGCCACTGGCTGCGCCGCTGCCGGCCATCCCACACGTTAAATTCCGCCACGAGCGAGCCCTGCACGAATCGTGCCTCGCTGCCGGTACGATAGTTTTCGCCCTGCACTCCCCCTTCGACGGCCAGGACCAGGCTCGGCTGGCCCCGGGCCTTGACGGCGTCGGCGCCCGCCGTCGCAGCCTCCACCGCCCGCTGCAACGCCTGCAGTTCCTCCCGCCGCTCCACGCTCCAATCGTCGCGCGCCGGGGTCTGCAGCAGGGCCTCGGCGAGGTGGCGCAGTTCATTCTCGTCGCTGCGCTCGACTGCTGTCCCGAGCGGACGCTGCAACAGCGTATTGAAATAAGCCCGGGCGTGATTGCGGTCGCGCTCGGCCCCGACCCGCTGCTGCTGCAGTTCGAGTTCGTCGGCCTCGGCCCGCAGCACCCGGTCTTCGGTCAGTTTGCCCGTGTCGGCCAGCACCCGGTTCACGCGCCGCGCTTCCGCCGCAAGTTCCTGGGCCGAACCCAGAATCTCGAGGGCGGTCTCGCTGCGGAGGTACGTGTAGTAGGCCGTGAGCACGGCCAGCCGCAACTCGCGCCGATGTGCCGCCACCTGAGCTTCCCGTCCCGCGACCAAGGCGCGGTTCGCGTCCACGCCGCGGCTGATTTCCGGCCGATACAACGGCTGGAGGACCCGGAGCTTCGTCTCCTGCTCCTGGCCGCGCAGCAGCGCAATCGACTGGTTCGAGACTTCGCCGAACGCCGGTGGCCGGCCCTGCGTCCGCAGGTAATCGTTGAGCGTGCGGTAGGCGCCGTTGAGCAGGTCGCCCGTCGGAAAATCGATCGTCCGGCCGCCATCCGCGAGCGTTGCCCGCGCCAGCACATCCACCCGCGGACGCCAGGTGCCGCGCACCTCCTCGAGCCGCGCCCGCGCCGCCTCGACGTCCAGGGTTCGACTCGCCAGCCCGAGATTCGCTGCGAGCGCCCGTTCCACATAGGCGGCCGCGGCCGGCGGTGGCGCCGGAAACGGATTCGCGACCATCTCCGCCGCCGTCCCAGGTGCGCTCGCAACGGTCATCGCGCCAACGCCGAGGCCCACGCGCAAGGAAAGGATGGCGTGGTATTTCGCGCTCGTTCGCATGCGCCTTGCCAAACGCCGCCGACCCCAAAACGCCAGCTACAAGTGTGCGGGCGGCGCGGAAACGAGCCATATCGTGCGGACGAAAAACCAGATCTTGCGTGCCACGGGCCCTCGGTCGTGGACTACTGGCCACTCGTCCCTATGAAATCACCCATTCGCGTCGCTGTCACCGGAGCCGCCGGCCAGATCGGTTACTCCCTCCTCTTCCGCATCGCGTCCGGCGCGATGTTCGGCTCCGACCAGCCGGTCATCCTCCAACTGCTGGAGGCGCCGATCGAGAAAGCGCTCAAGGCGCTCGAGGGCGTCGCGATGGAGCTCGATGACTGCGCGTTCCCACTGCTGAAGGGCATCGTGCAGACGTCCGATCCCGCGGTCGGGTTCAAGGACGCCAACTGGTGCCTGCTCGTCGGCGCCAAGCCGCGCGGCCCCGGCATGGAGCGCGCCGACCTGCTGAAAGACAACGGCAAGATCTTCATCGAGCAGGGCCGCATCATCTATGACGTCGACGCCGCCGATGCGCGCGTCGCCGTCGTCGGAAATCCCGCGAACACGAACTGCATGATCGCCGCCTCGCAGGCGAAGCGCCTCACGCCCGACCGCTTCACCGCCATGGTGCGCCTCGACCAGAACCGCGCCCAGACGCAGCTCGCGAAGAAGGCGGGCGTCGATCTCACGACCGTCCAGAATATCTTCATCTACGGCAATCACAGCCCGACGATGTTCCCCGCCTTCGCCCACGCGACGATCGGCGGGAAGCCGGCCACCGAGGTCATCAATGACCAGGCCTGGCTGCAGGGACCTTTCTGCGAGATCGTGGGCAAGCGCGGCGCCGCCATCATCGCCGCCCGCGGCGCGTCCTCGGCCGCTTCCGCCGCCAACGCCCTGGTCGATCACGTCCGCTCGCTCGTCACACCCGGCGCGATCCACTCGATCGCCGTGAAGAGCAACGGCGTGTACGGCTTCGACGCCAACGTCTGGGCCGGCGTGCCCGTCCGCACCACGACGCCCGGCAGCTACGAGGTCATCACCGGCTACGCGATGGACGACTTCGCGAAGTCCAAGATCGCCGCCACCAACAAGGAGCTCGTCGAGGAGCGCGCGTTCGTGGCCGAGATGATCAAGTAAGCAGCCAGCTCCCTGGGAGCGCCGGGCTCCAGCCCCGCATCCGCCGGCCTGCCGAGCTGGAGCTCAGCGCTCCCAGGCAAACCCCTCCACCGCTCGCGGCGCCCACTTCGGGCGCCGCTTCTTTTTACCCGACCAGCCCGCTCAGCGCCTTGCTGATCCGGAACGCGCTCCGCACGGCGGCAAACGCGTCCAGCAACTCCGCCGGCGCCGCCCCGCGCGGGAAAACAACGTCGAGAGTCGCGCCCGTGCATCGGACCACCGCGTCCACGCCGTCCACACCGATCACGCAGTCGCGATAATCCGACGGATACTGCACGGTCAGTCCGCCCTCGCCGGCCAGGGCCTCGATCGCGTCGATCACCGCCTCCACCCGCGCACCTTTCTTCAGGGCAAACGAGATCTCCGTGAACCGGCCCGCAAAGATCCGTGCGAACGCCTCCCGCCGCGCCACCTCCGCATCGCGGAGCTCCCGCAAGGTCGTCGTCACGGCGTACTGCGTCGGCTCCCGTTCCTCGAGGGCGTAGGCCAGCTCGAGCGAAAAATCCCGCGCGGTCAGAACGGCGAGCGGGCTGGTCACGTTGAGCGCGATGTCCTTGCGCTTGTAGTCGAGCCCCGCTCTCACGTCCTGGAAAAAACGTTCGGCCTCCTCGGCGAGCTCCGTCGCGCAGATCTTGCCGAGGAACCCGTTGGTCACGGCGTTAGCCGCATCGGGCAGCGTGTGGTGCCCCTTCTTGAATCCCGCGAGCGTCTTCACCGGCCCGCCCGAGCGCCCGATGAACGCGATGCTCGCGATCACGCGGGAGGGAAGTTCGTCGGTCATGCGGTCTGCCAGCAAACCGCCCGCGTCCGCCCTCGCCAGCCCGAAATCAATGCGTTCCCGGGGATCGTCCTCCTGGGCGCGCGGACGCCCTCGTCCGCATCTTCGGGCCTCGTCACGCCGCGCGCACGTCCGACCCGCGCGCGCCCCGTCGAATCAACGCCACGAGTCCAACGATCAGCAGCACCGGCACCCACACCGGTGCCAACAGCACCACGAACGCCAGCACCGCCGCGCAGGCCGCGGCCAGGAGCGGCAGGCCAACCGCCGCCAGCCCCAGCAGCAGCGCCGCCAGCAGGCAGCCGAAGGCGAACATCTCCGGCAGAAACTTCACGGCCAGCAAGGCGCAGAGGACAATCAGCACGAGCTTCAGAAAAGCGTTCATGACCGCAAAACCCGCGCGCGCGCGAAAAGTTGCAAAACGCCGCCGCGCCGCGCTGTGATTCCGACCCCGTGAGTTCCTCCCCCGTCGTTCCCGTCGTATGCGCTGTCATCCTGGACGACGCCGACCGCGTCCTGCTCGCCCAGCGTCCCGCGCACAAACACCTCCCGCTGAAATGGGAGTTTCCCGGCGGCAAGGTGGAGCCCGGCGAGACGCCCGACGCTGCGATCGCGCGGGAAATCAAGGAAGAGCTCGGCTGCGAACTCGTGATCCTCCGCGCACTGCCGCGTTTCACGCACCAGTATCCGCGCACGTTGATCGAGATGATTCCCTTCGTCTGCCGGCTCGCGCCCGGCAGCCCGCCCCCGCACCTCCACGAACACGTAGCCGTCGCCTGGGTCACCCGCGAGGAGCTGCAGCACTACGACCTCGCCCCCGCCGACTGGCCGGTGTTGGCGAACCTGTAGCCGACAAGCCCAGAGCGTGGGCCACCTCCGCCTTCGCCCCTCCCCACTCGACACCCCGTCCCACCCCGCTTCATCCTACCGTGATGTCTGCGGCCCCGCTTCCTCTCCACGCCGTCTCCCGGCTGCCCGCTCCAGGTGACAACGTCGCCATCGCGATCCGCCGGCTCGAGGCCGGCGAGGTCCTCGCGTTCTCCGACGGCCCACGCGCCCTCGCGCACACCGTCCTCGAGGGTCACCGATTCGCCGTGAGTCCCATTGCCCCGGACGCGTTTCTACTCTCCTGGGGCCTGCCGTTCGCCCGCGCCCTGCGGCCCATCGCGCCCGGCGACTACGTATCCAATGCGTCGATGCTGGAGGCGCTGGCCGTCCGGCAAGTGCCGGGAATCCGCCTGCCCGCCGCGGCCAACTTCGAGGACTACCTCGAGCACTTCCAACTCGACGAAGCCACGTTCCGCCCCGCTCCGCCGGTCCCACGCGCCGCCGCGCCGCGCACGTTCGCCGGTTACCGCCGGCCCGGCCGTCGCGGCGTAGGCACGCGCAACACGATCGTCATCCTCGGCACGACCTCGCACACCGCGAGTTTCGCCCGCCAGCTCACCGCCCGGCTCCAGCCGCTCGCCCGCATCCATCCGGAACTCGACGGCATCGTGGCGATCGCGCACACCGAGGGCGGCGGTCCCGGCGAATCCAACAACACGCCGGAAATCCTGAGCGCACTCGGCGGGTTTATCGTCCACCCGAACGTCGGCGCCGTCCTCGCCATCGACTACGGCACCGAGCCGATCACGAACGTCCGCCTGCAGGAGTTCATGCGCGCCAACGGCTACCCGCTCGACGACGTGCCGCATCAGTTTCTCACCCTCGACCGCGGACTCGCCGCCGGGCTCGCCGAGGGTGAACGCATCGTGCGCGGCTGGCTGCCCGCGGTGTCGGCGCAGCGTCGCACGGACGAGCCGTTGCGGGAACTGCGGGTCGCCCTGCAATGCGGCGGCTCCGACGCGTTTTCCGGCGTATCCGGAAATCCACTCGCCGGTGCGCTCGTGCACGAGGTCATCCGTCATGGCGGCACCGGCGTTCTGACGGAGACCGACGAGTCGATGGGCGCCGAAAGCTACATGCTGAAAAACGTGCGCGACCTCGCGACCGCCCGCGCGTTCATCGGCACGCTCGACGCCTTTCGCGAGAAGCTCACCTGGCACGGCCTCACGCCCGAAAGCAATCCGTCCGCCGGCAACCGCTTCCGCGGCCTCTACAACATCGCGCTGAAGTCCCTCGGCGCCGTGCACAAGAAGGACCCGCGCACCCGCCTCGACACGATCATCCGCTACGCCCAGCCGCTGCGCGATCTGCCCGATCCCGGCTTCACGTTCATGAACGGACCGGGCAACGATCTCGAAGGCATCGCGGGCCAGGTCGCCGCCGGCTGCAACCTGCTGATCTTCGTCACGGGCAACGGCTCGATCACGAATTTTCCGTTCGTGCCGACGCTGAAAATCACGACTACGACGCGCCGGCACAACCTGCTCATCCACGAGATGGACATCAACGCCGGCCGCTACCTGGACGGCGAACCGATGGAGGCGCTCACCGCCGACGCGTTCGAAGTCGTGCTCGCGACCGCCTCGGGCCGGAAAACCAAGGGCGAACACGCCGGCCACTCGCAGGTCTCCATCTGGCGCAACTGGCGGCAGACCGACACGTCGCATCTCGCCGAGCTGCGCGCCCGCCCCGCGCCGGATGGGATTCCACTTGGTGGCAGCTCAGTGGGTGGAGCAGCCTGTCCCCAGGCTGCTGATACGCCGTCCGCCCCTCCCCTCCCCACCTTCTCCGCCTTCCGCACCGACACCGGCATCGCCACCGAGCGGATCGCTTTGATCCTGCCCACGAGCATGTGCTCGACGCAGATCGCGCGCCTCGCGGCCGAAAAGCTCAACGCGAAGCAGCTCGGACGCGACCAGGGCATCTCGCGCTTCGTGGCGTTCACGCACAGCGAAGGCTGCGGGTTCGGCGGCGAGACGATGTACCGGCTCCTCCAGCGCACGTATCACGGCTATGTGGTGCATCCGAATGTCGCCGCCGCGCTGCTGCTCGAACACGGCTGCGAAAAAATCCCGAACGACGTCATGCGCCGCCAGCTCGAGTCCGCGGGCCTGCCGCTCGACCGTTACGGCTGGGCGAGTGTCCAGCTCGACGGCGGCATCGAAAAAGCGATCGCGAAGATCGAAGCTTGGTTTGCCTCCAAGCTCGCCGCGCAGCCGCCGCCAGATCGCACGCTCGCCGACTTCGGCGGACTGAACCTCGGCCTGCTGACCAACGGCAGCGTGACCGACGCCACCGCACACGTGCTCGCCGGGATCGCCTCCAACACGCTCTCCCTCGGCGGCAGTGTGGTGCTGCACGAGGCCGATCCGCTGCTCGCGAACCCGGAGTTTGCGTTACGCGTACTAGGCCCGAAACCCCCGCATGCCACGCTCGCCTACGGCCAGCCGATTCAGCGGCGCGGCCTGCACGTCGTCGCGAGCGAAACGGAGCATGCGGTGGAGAACATCACCGGCTTCGGTGGCAACGGCACGCATCTGGTGCTCGCCGTGGTTGGCGACCACGCATTGCAGGGCCATCCGATGTTGCCCGTGCTGCAGGTGGGAGAACCACACCGCCGCGGCGTGCTCCCGGCCGACGACATCGATCTCTTCCTAAGCGGGGACGAAGCCGCCGACCTCGCCACGCTGCAGCAGGTGCTCGCCGACGTCGCTCAGCGCACCCGCGTGCCAGTGGCCAGCGCGCAGGGCTTCGTCGACTTCCAACTGACCCGGGGCCTGCTCGGACTCACGACCTGAGGTGGACATCAAGGCAGGATTCCCCTGTAGGAGCTGCTTTACGCCGCGACCGAATGCGAGGCATGCCGGCCGGGTCGCGGCGTAAAGCCGCTCCTACAATTCGCCAATTGTGTCGCGTACCCGCCCCACCGGGTCGCGGCACTTGCAATCGCGTCCGATCGCCGCATGGTTCACCTTCCTGTTCTTTGATTGGTTGCACAAACCAGTCCGCGATCGCCCTCCGGCGATCCGTATTTTGGGGGTGTTCTGGATTCTACCCTTGGTTGGAGTGCGCCGCTGCCTGTCGAGAGTCGTGGGCCTCTCGTTAATCTCCCTGCGAAAAAAACAAACGGCAAAACTGAAGAAATGCCCCTGGCTGCCTAATTGACAGCCACGTTGGTCCAGCGACACCTGCTAGCTGGAACTGACGTCGACAGCAGGCATGGCGCGTGGAGCGGTCCGCGGACCGCGCGCTGTATCTTCCATCCGGGGACTGGCTGGTGCTCAAGCGCGTGAGACGGCATGGCACTGGCGAGATTAAAGTCACACTAGCACAGGTAGACGCGGTGCGCGAAGGTCAGGGGCACGCGGGTTCAAATCCCGCCACCTCCACCATTTTATCATCGATTCACGCGGTACCTCTCCCATCCCCCCCAAGGCGGGTGACCTTGGGTGCGGATCAAAAATGCGCAGGAAAATGCTCGATTAAGCGCTCATTTGCCCCGGGTCAGCCGGCGAAGCAGGGCCAACTCGCGCTTGCGCGCGGCTCGAAAGCGGCGCTGGCGCTCCGCGTTGTTCCGGCGCATTTCCTCCGCCGGCTTGGCCGGACGGCCGGCGCGGAGGGCGAGCGGTAGATCAACCGCGGGCGTGAAGAGATTGCGCCGCTTGAAGGCCAGGGGCGAATGCAGCAACGCCAGTGCCCGCAATGCCGGACTCGCTCCGGTTTCATCAAAGGACGGGTCGGCCAGAAACCGGACCGGCCCAAACGCCCACCCCGGCGCAGGAATCCGCGCCGTCGTCGCCACGTGTTCCGCGTAGGCGGCGAGCCACGTGTCGGCCACGTCGCCCTGCGCAAACTTTTTCCGCAGGAGCGGCGGCTCCGCCGCGATGGCGGCCGCCGCCTGAATCCGCGACGACACACTCCTCAGGTGGTGCAACCAGTCGCGCAGATTCCGGCCGAAATCCGCCAGGGATTCCGATCGCTGCGACACTTCGGCCAAACTGGACGGACGGTCGCTCATCGGCGGCTTGGGGGCAGGGCCGACGCCACGACTTCCCGGGCGGCGTCCGAAAGTTCATCGTGCGGGAAGAACCGGTCGTGAATCTTCTCAGCGGCGGCGACCGAACGGAGAGCCATTTTCCGCACGAGAAAGCGGATGTCCTCGTAATCCCCGGCATAGCCCGGCAAGGGCGGACGACAGGCCCGCAACTTGAGCGCGAGAAGATACTGGGCCGTCGGGACCGAGACCCGCAGACCTTCACCAAACTCGGTGCCGCTCAGTTGCCGCTTGGCCTCTTTCTCGGCGAGAAACTGCTTAACGTCGTCGTTCACCCAATCCTCCGGCAACTCCAGCTCGCGCGCCACCCGTGCCACGAGTCGCCTGGCGACCGCCCCCGGCCGCACCACGGCATCCACGTCCTTCGTCGCGTCCCGCGAGCCGTAGACCAGGGTGAAGACCGCCCCCCCGTACAACGAAACCTCCAACGTCACCTTCTCCGCCCGCGCCAGCTCACCCAGGCGCTGCAGCGCTTGGACAATGCGGGCACGGCTGAGCGGCACGTAGGGCATTATAAAACGTTACGTCACGTTTTATTTTGCGGCAAGGATTCAATTCGCCGCAGAGCTCCCAATCCTGTCCGTCTCGTCGATTCGGTCTATCCGATACCGAACGGAAGCGCCATCATGTAACAGGCAGACCCCGTTCCATCGACGGCTTACGGCACCACCGGCGTCGCCTGGTACGACATCACTTTCCAACTCGCGGCGCCGCGCGCGTAGACGGTCGTCGTCGTGAGCACGCGTTTGTTGAGCTGACCGGCCTTGGTCTTGAACTCGATCGTCGCGCGGCCCGTGACGACCGCGGTTTCGCGGCCCGCCACCAGCACGCCGGGCGCCGGATCGTAGCGGATGGAGATATACGTGAGATTGCCCGCGGCGAGCGACGCCAGGTACGGCTTCTTGGTGTCGATTTTCCCGGCGGAGTGAACGTACACCATGTCCTCCGCGAACAGCTGCTCGAGCGCCTTCAGATCGTTCTTGAGCAGCGCCTCGACGCGGCCGGCGTCGAGCTGACGGATTTCGGTTTCGATGGCGCGGGCGTCGGCGGCGGAGGCCGAAACGACGCCGAAGGCGGACGTGAACGCGAGGACGAGGGCGAGCCGGAGGGCGGTCTTCATGGGGATGAGGCCAGTGTGTCGCAACCCACCCGGGCCCAGTCGAGCGCGAATCGCGGCAGCGGTCGTCGGCCGCGTTTCGCGATTTGACCCGCGGGCCGCCGCGCCAAAGCCTCCCTCCCTCTTTGCAACGGCTGCAGCACCAACGCATGGCTTTCAAATCGGTCCTCAAGTCGCCCCTCATCCTCGGGTTCATCCTGGGACTGGCCGCTTTTGCCCTGCTGGCGGTCCGATTCTCGCCCAACTGGGTGGCGTTCGCTCAGACGGCGCGCGACGCTTATGCGGAGGCCACCGGGCCCGCCGATCTCCCCGCGATCGAGAAAGCGGTGTTGAGCGGTTTTTCCGAGCGCGGGCTGCACGTCGTCCGGCAGTCGCGCCACCTCGAGGCCACCATCGACGATGCGAAGCACAAGATCGTGCGCTGGCGGTTACTGATCCCGGCGGCGGGATACTTTTTCCAACTGCCCGGCTGGATGACGCTGGGGCTGGCCCACGTTGGCTGCGTCGCCTGGCTGCTGGCGTTGGTGTTCCTCGCCCGGGCGCACGCCCAATCTCCAGCGCGACCGCCCTACGAGGCGGCCTGCCTCGCGCTCGTGGCCGGGGCGAGCGCGCCGTTTTTCACCTCGATGGGCTGGCTGGGTTACTACGATTCCTGGCTGGTCCTCGCTTTGCTGGCCGTGGGATTCGTGCCGGCGCCGTGGGTCGTTTTCATCGCCTGCGTGGCGGGGCCTTGGATCGACGAACGCTTCGTGATCGGGCTGCCGCTCGCCCTGCTGGTGCGCTGGAACGCGGGCGAAAAACGCGATCAACCCCTGTGGCCCTGGCTGAAGGCGGAGGCGGCGGTGCCGTGCGTCATTGTCGGCTGCTATGCCTTGGTGCGGCTGCATCTCGGCGGCTCCGGCAGCTCCCAGACGGTGCGGGAATATTTTCACCAGTTCGTGATCGCGCCGAAGGTTTCGATCTCCGACCGGCTGCTCGGCGCCTGGGCCGGCCTGCGTTTCGGCTGGCTCCTCATCGCGGCCGCCGTCGTCCTGACCGGCCTGACCGCCGCGACCCTGCCCCGCCTTCGCGCGGCGCTGCTGGCACTGGCGATCGTGGTTACCGGCCTGGCCGGGCTCTACACCGCCCTCGATCTCAGCCGATCGATGGCGCTGCTGACTCCCGTGATCCCGCTCGGCTGGATTCTCGCGTCCCGGACCGCGGCGTGGCAGCGGTTCCACCTCGCGCCGCTGCTCGCGGTATCCGCCCTGCTGCTACCCGGTCAGCACGTCGTCGGCGTGGTGGCCATTGCGGTGGACAACGCCTGGACGCCCTCGCGGCCGCTGCTGACGGCACAGAACAATCTGGGCATGTTGCATGCGACCGGCCAAAGCGTGCCCCGGGACCTCGTCAAGGCGGTGGCCTGGTTCCAGCGGGCCGCCGCAGCCGGCAGCGCGGAGGCGCAGAACAACATGGCGACGAAATATGCGCTCGGAGACGGCGTGACCCAGAACACCGCGGAGGCCCTGCGGCTGTACCGGATCGCGGCGGCGAAAGGCGACCTTACCGCCCAGTACAATCTGGGCGTCGTGTACACCGAAGGAAAATTCGTGCCGAAAGATGGCGCCGAGGCGGCACGGTGGTTTCGCCAGGCCGCTGAGCGTGGTTCAGCCCAGGCGCAGAACAATCTCGCCGCGCTCCACGTCGAAGGCCTCGGGGTGCCGAAAGACGACGCCGAAGCCGCGAAGTGGTACCGGAAGGCGGCGGAGCAGGGATTTGCCACCGCCCAGGTCAACCTCGGCGCCCTCTATTCCCGCGGTGGCGGCGTGCCCAAGGATCTCGTGGAAGCCTACGCCTGGTGCCTCATCGGCCAGGCGCGCGGCGAACAGAAGGCGGCGGGACTTATCGCCTCCCTGGAAACGCGCATGACGCCGCCGGAGATCGCCGCCGGAAAGAAGCGGGCGCAGGCGATGATCGACGAACGCAAAAGGCCGCGCTAGCCGGCGGGCCCCGGCCTCAAACCTTTTCCGGCACCGTGTACGGCTGCCGATAGATGCGCGTGAGGTGGGCATTGGCCTCCGCGTCGTTCGCGAACCGCTCGTGTTCGCTCATGAACTTTAGCGAGCGTCCGACGCGGTAGGAGATGTTCGCGAGGTGGCAGAGGCTCGTGGAGAGATGTCCCTCGTGGATGTCGCAGTGCAGCGCCTCGTTCTTGCCGGCCCGCAGCGCCTCCAGGAAATTCGCCCAGTGGCTGCCGGCGCGTTCGCCGTCCTTTGAACCGGCCACCGGCTCCTTGCCCCGTTTCCGGAACGCCTTCCACGTACTGCCCCCGATCTCGAGCCAGCCGTCGGAACCGAGAAACAGATTTCCGACCTCCTGACCCTTGCTGCCCTCGTGGTTCGTGTAACGTCCGCGCGTGCCCAGCTCGAGCATCGTGCCGTCGGCGTACGTGTAGACAGCCGTCTGCGTGTTCGGCGTCTCCTGGGAAGTCTTGTCGTGACCATAGGTCTCGACGCCGCCGTACACCCGCGTGCCTTTGGTTTTGCTCTCCGGGGCACCCTCTTCCTGGCGGAAACCGTAGAGTCCGCCCGCCGAATAGACCGACACGGGATGCTCGTTCTTGGCGAGGCCCCAGCGCGCGATGTCGAGCGTGTGCGGGCCCGTGTTGCCGGTGTCACCGTTGCCCGTATCCCAGTACCAGTGCCAGTTGTAGTGACTGCGCTTTTCGTTGTACGGCCGGTCCGGCGCGGGCCCGAGCCAGCGGTCGTAATGAAACTGCGCCGGCGGCGTGCCATTCTTCGACTGGCCATAGGAGTCGCGCGCCTTGAAGACCAAGGCGCGAGCCAGGTAAATCTCGCCGATGCCGCCGCCGTGCAGAAATTCGATCGCATCCCGGACGTTGCGTGAGGAGCGGTTGTTGAGCCCGACCTGCATGAACACGCCGTACTTGCGGGCGGCCTCGATCATCTTCCGGCCCTCCCAGATGTTGTGGGACGACGGCTTCTCCACGTAAACATGCTTGCCGGCCTGGCAGGCCCAGACCGCCGCCAGCGCGTGCCAGTGGTTGGGCGTG
>JBEIHL010000017.1:0-12571 GCA_040381375.1 Opitutaceae bacterium | reverse complement strand
GGCGTGATCCACCTGGCCGGAGTGCGGATCGGATCCGCTGAACTCAAAGAGGACATTCTCGTGCGCGCGGACCGCCCTCGCGCCCAGCTCCCAATCGCCCCCGGAATGGCCGCAGATGATCGGTACATCCGGGAATCGTCCCGCGAGCATCGCGACATCCAGGGGCGAGGACTCCCCGGGCTTCATGCCGCCCGTCCAAGTACGCGGCTCGCCTCCCACCAGAAACCACGCGTGCACGTAGACCACGGCGTCGAGTTCGCGGGCGAGGCGGATGATCGGGTCGTTGTTCGGATGACTGCAGGAAACGCCGCCGGCTCCCCCGGAATATTTGATCCCGATGCAGGGTCCGTGGCGGATCCACTTCTCCATCTTCGCGCAGCTTTCCTCCGGATGGCTCGGATGAATCCGGATGATGCCGGAGAGCCGGTCGCGTTCCAGCTCCAGCGTCTTGCGCTGCCCGGCGTCGAGGAAGTTTCGCTCCTGCGCGGCGGCCGGAACCGCGGCGCGCTCGCCCCAGTGGGAATCGCCGCCACCGATGTCGAGTGAGACGACGCGCTCGATCCCCATCCGGTCGGCGTAAAACATCGCCGCGTGATGCTGGGCCAGCAGCCGATCATAGCGAAACTGCAATGCCTCCGCCTCCGCGGATGCCGGCGCGCCCCGGGCGCCCATGAACCCGTGATAGTGCGTGTCCCAGATGCGATGCGCCACCAGCTCCTCGCGCGCCGGCACGCCATAATCCCGCGGGTTCAGCGAGAAATCGGTCGCTTTCATGCCCGTCCTTTAGGCGCGCCAGCGGGTATCGGGCCAAGAAACTGCCGCGCGTTTTTCACCATGATGGCCTCCATCTGCTCAAGAGAAAGCGGCGACTCGAAGAGCCGCATCACCGATGCTTCGACGGGAAAATACGGCGCGTGCGATCCGAAGAGCAGCCGCTCCAGCGGCACGCGGCCCTCGCGCAACGCGCCCAGCGGCTGCTCGACCCCGAGCACCTGGGCCAGAATTCCGTCACCCTCGAAGCGCGAGATGTCGAACACCGCGTTCGTTTCGTTCACGACCTTCGTGCGCTTGGCTCCGTTGAGCTGGTTCGTCGCATGCAGCAACTGCACCTTGGTTTGCGGCGAGGCCTTCAACGCCGCCACGAGCCCCTCGGCGTCGAGATCGACCAGCGTCAGACTCGGATGGATGATCCGGTTGTCCTCCATGTCGCCCACGATCTGCACGATCATGCCGCGGCGTCCCGCCGCCGCGATGAACCGGGCAAATTCCGGACTGCCCAGGCGGATGTGCTGGTAGAGGGGAAAGATCCGGACGCCCGGCATCCGATGGACCTCGTGGCACCTTCGCAAATCCTCCTCCCAATCGGGCCAGGACGGATGCACGGTGCCGAAGGGCAGCAGAAACCCCTCGCCGCGGGCGCGGCACTCTTCGGCGAGCCGTGCGTTCACGGCCTGGATGTTTTTGTGGAACACCGCCTCATAGCTGCCGGCCCACGCCTGCGCGATGCGGTGCTGCCGCAGCTTGGCGACGAGGGCACGCGTGTCGTCGCCATACTTGAGCCTCCGATACGGCCACTCGAAGAGGTTGACGTAGGTGTCGATGATCTCAGGGCCCGCGGCGGCCGGCGTCCCGGTGGAGGCGCCGGGCGCGCGCGATGCGAGTCCGGTCGCAGCGATCAGCGTGCCCTTGATGAAGTCTCTACGGGGAAGATGCATGATAGATGGAAGGCGGCGAAATCAATAGCTGCCCTTGATCCCAAACACGAAGAGCGGCCCCTTCTCCTTCCGGACATTGCGCGGCAGACCGCCGAACCAGCGGTCCCCGCGCTCGGCCTCGACGAACACGTTGTAGACGTCGAGGTAGAACGAGTAGTGCCGGTTGATCCACCACGCGCTCTTGATGTCGAGCTGGTCACGCTGCAACTGATAGCGGAGCAGCGCGGGGTTTGTGTTGTACGACGAGAGATAGCTGCCGACGTGGTTGAACTGGAAGCGCAGCGTCAGCGGCTGCCGGATGTAGGAGATGCCGAGATTGCCCACCTCCGGAATGAATCCGGCGAGCGTGTTCGTCGAGCCGACGCGGCCGGTGCCGTAATCGCCCTCGGCCTCCAGCCGCGTGTAGTTGGCAAACACGCCGAAACCCTTCAGCCAGCCGGGCAGAAACGTGAACTGCTGCTGGTAGGCGAGCTCCATCCCCTTCACCTTGGCCGCGCCCCCGTTCATCCGGGTCGTAAGGCTGTAGCCTTCGTAGGCGCCGTCGAAGCCGTTGTTCGCACCCGCGCCGACCCGCAGCCCGCCGGTGGAAAACTGAAAGTCCTTGATCTCTTTCAGAAACACGCCCGCCGAGAGCCGGCCGACGGGCTCGAAATAGTACTCCACGCTCAAATCGAAGTTGTCCGCGTACTGCGGCCGCAGGCCGGGATTCGACGTCGTGAGCGTTTGCAAATCGTCGTTCACCGTCGTCGCCGGAATCAGCTCGCCGATCGGCACCCGCCCGATGTTGGTCGCGTAGCTGAGCCGCACCAGCAGCCCCTTCGCCAGCTCGTACTTGAAATGCACTCCTGGGAAAACCTTCTGGTAGTTCCCGGTCGCCGTGATCCGGCTCGAATATTCCGCGATCGTCCGGCGCCGCAACTCGTCGTTCGTCACCGGGCCCACCCACGCCGCGCGCCGCGCCGCCTCCGCCGGTGTCACTCGTCGGAGCGCACCGGTTCCCTCCGTGTCGGTCTCTTCGACGCGCACGCCGGCCAGGATCGAGAGCTTGCCGAGGTCGACGCCGCCCATCACGTAGGCGCTCGTGATGCTCTCCTCGAAATTGATGCGGGTGCTGAGCTCGTTGGTGAGGTTGAACGCGATGTCCTCCTGGAATTGCTGCGGTTTCTCATACAGCGCCGTGCCAATGTTGTACCCCGAATAGCCGTAGGAACTGGTGTTCACCGGGTAATCGTACGGCACGTCCTTCGCGTCGCGGTAGGTGAACGCCGGATAAGGGAGAGCGATCTGGCTGTTGGAAATCACCGACGGATTGCGGAACTGCGCGAGGTTCTCGTCACCCGAATTCAGCAGCCCGTCCGGCCCGGCAAAACGGTAACGGAGCGTCGGCGCCCGGCGCAGCCGCGTCTGGTCGCGCCGCTTCACGCCCAGCTTCACGAACGACGGGACCGGAGACTCGAAGAGTTTCTTCGCGTTAAGTTCCCCGCCCCAATATTCGTCGTCGGCCCGCATGCGGGTAATCGTGAGCACATTGTCGGTGTAATTCGCGAGGTTGCGGATGTCCGGTCCGGCGGTCTGGCTCACCTTCGGGAAAAACGGCGTGTCGCCGTGTTCGATCCGGAATCCCATCCCGCGCGCCGTGTAGGCGAACGCCGCGTTTCCCGGGTAGTTCGTCACCGATTCGGACCGGAAGCCGCTGTAGTCGATCTCAAGTCCTCGATAACGATGCACGCCGCCGACTTGATACTGGTGGGTGTCGCCGCCCTTCTCCGTGCTCGTGGAGCTGATGCTCACCTGGCTGGCGGTGACGGGTCGCCACTCCGTTATGTTATTGGTGTAGCCCGGCACGATCGCCCCGGTGCCGGTGAGGTTGCCGGCGGCATCACGCGTGGCGACGCTTTGCGCCGTCGAGTACCGCGAATCGTTCTGATCGCCGTGCTCCATGTGCTCGTTCAGCAGACCGTTGAAATAAAATCGCACGGAATCGTTCAGCTTGTAGTCGAGTTTGAGGCCACCGCCCTTCCGCGTGCGCTTGATCCGGAAATCCGTGAACTGATAGCTGTACGTGTATCGGTCGGGTTTCACGACGGCCTCGACGTTTTGGGTCGTCACATCGAGCGGCAGCAGCGTCTGGCGCAGTCCCCAGGTGAACGACACGCCAACCCGGCCCTTGAACACGTCCGAATAGCCCACGGTCCAGTTCTGGCGGAATTCGTCCCGGTCATCCAACAGCCGGTTGATGGTGCCAACCGAAAAGGAGATCCGCCGGCCAGGCCGGTCGAAGGCGCTCTTGGAGACGAGATTCACCGCGCCCGCGATCGAATCGGCGTCCATGTCGGGCGTGGGCGACTTCGTCACCTCGATCCGCTCCACCGTGTCGGAACCGATCAGCTCGAACTGAAACTCCCGGCTCGATCCGGCGGAGGCGCCGTTCGCCATCCGGTTGCCGTCCATCGTCACCGTGGTCATCAATGGATCGATGCCGCGAATCGTGATGTAGCGCGTCTCCATGCCGCCCGCGTCGCCCACGATACCGGGCAGTCGGGTCAGCAACTCGGCGGGAGTGCCCGCCATGTTGCCGAACGCATCGGCCGAGACGATGTTCTTCACGTTGGGCGCCATGCGCTGCAAGGTGAGCGCCAGCGCGTTGCCCTCGCGCTCGCCCGAGACGGTGAACGGCGTCAGCCGGTAAATCTCCGCCGTCAGCGCGACGTCCTGCCGCACGGTCGCCCCGCCTTGAACCGTGACCGGCAGCGTCTGCCGATCCAATCCCGTGTAGGACACCGTGAGGGTGTAGTTCGCCGGCGGGACATCGAATTGATAAGTGCCGTCGCGGCCGCTGCGAGTGACGTAGACCGTGCCTTCGAGCGCCACGACCGCCCCTTCGAGGTGGGCCAGAGTCGCCCGATTGCTGACCTGGCCGGTGATAACGCCGTAGCCCGCGCCCTGCGCAAACGAAGTCGCCGAAACAATGACACTGAAAGCGAACGCGAGCGGCAGGCAGCCGAACACGCAAAGGCAGTGCTGGTTCATGGACGCGACGAGTCGAGGTTGACTTCGAGCAATGAGGAATTCGTCCGAAAGCGGGGAACGAACCGGAAACAGCTCACGCTAGGTGCGCAGACTCCACAAAGTCAATCGAGCCAAAGGTCCGGGACTGGCTCAGGCTCGTTTCACGAGCGAGTCCTCTACTTCGGAATCGTCACGCGGCCCACGATCACTTCCTTCGTTTTCTTGATGATCGAATAGAGGACACCCGGCTCGTGCGGGTCCCAGCAAAAAGCCTGTCCTTCCGAGGGGAAGGGAATCGTGGCGATCCAGCGTAGCACCGAGCCGGCGGAGGGAAACGTCACGACGTAGAGTTCCGTGTTGTCATGCCCGGTCAGATACAGGTGTCCGCCTGGCCCGAAGCCGCCACCCGAGGCGCTGTAGCCGCGTCCGCCGAAGCGTTCGATCAACGCCGGCGGCAACGCCCAGCCGCCGGTGCGCCGCCACTCGTCGTCGAAGGCGATGATCTGCGTCCACGTCGCGTCGCGATTGGGCTCGGCGCCTCGGTTGGCATAGTGCACGAAGCACGCGATCCAGCGTTCCTCGCGCCGGCCGGCCGTGAGCACCGTCGAACGGTCGAGCCAGGTGAACGAGCCGTCCATCCGGCCGAAACTGTGCGAGCCGGTGTGCTTCAGGGTTGCGGGGTCAAAGGTCTCAAGCGAGCTGAGCATCGGCACGCCGGGATAGTTCGAATGGATCGCGTAGAGCCGGCCATCGCGGATGAAGCCGGCGTTGAGATGGATGATCTCGCCACCCGCCCCACCCTCCCACTGGGCGACGCGCTCGCCGGTCGTCTTTCGATACTTGCCGATCGCGTGGTTGTTGATCGCGTAGAAGAACTCCCGATCAACCGCCACGCCCTGCCCGGCCTCGGGCGCCTTGTAGCGGCGGAGTTCCTCGTAACGCCAGCCCGGCGTCGTGAGCTGGCCGATCGGAGGCGTCGGGCTCTCGGCGGCGAAGGCGGGGCACAGGAGTATCAACAGAAGGGAAAGACGGTTCATACGCAGGAACGGGCCGACTTTGCACAGGAGACCGCGGAGCTCGCGGAGGACAAACACAGAGGAAAGGATCCTCTGCGCTCTTTGCGACCTCCGGTGAGATGATTGGCGGAGCGCTGGGCACTCGCAGCCCTACCAGCAGCCTGGGGACAGGCTGCTCCACCTTCGGAGCGTCTCAGCCCGCGCCGCCGCTGGCGCCGATCGATTCGGGCTGGAAGGCGGAACGGACGGACGCGTTGAAATAGTCGCGGTTCATCCGGGCGATGAAATCGTGGGAGATGAGCTTCGGGCACGCGGCGCTGCACTCGTACTGGTTCGTGCAGTTGCCGAAACCGAGTTCGTCCATCGTGTGCACCATCGCGAGCACGCGCTTGTCACGCTCCGCCTGGCCCTGGGGAAGCAGGCCGAGATGGCTGACCTTGGCGGCGACGAAGAGCATCGCACTGGCGTTCTTGCAGGCCGCGACGCAGGCCCCGCAGCCGATGCATGTCGCGGCGTCCATCGCCAGGTCCGCGTCCGGCTTCGGCACGAGGATCGCATTCGCATCAGGCGCGGAACCGGCGCGGGCGGTGATGAAGCCCCCGGCCTGTTGAATACGATCGAACGCGCTGCGATCGGTGATCAGGTCCTTGACGATGGGAAACGCCTCGGCGCGGAACGGTTCGACCGTGACCACGTCACCGTCGCGGAAGCTCCGCATGTAAACCTGGCAGGTGGCGACGCCGCGACCCGGGCCGTGCGGCTTGCCATTGATCGTGCAAGAGCAGGTGCCGCAAATGCCTTCCCGGCAGTCGTGCGCAAACGCGATCGGCTGCTCGCCCTTCACGATGAGTTCGTCGTTCACCACGTCGAGCATCTCGAGGAACGACATGTGCGGGCTCAGGTTCTTCGACGGGTAGTCGACGAACTTGCCCGGCTCCTTGGGTCCGGCCTGGCGCCAGACGCGGAGAGTGATGGAGAGAGGCTGGGAGGAAGGGGTGGCGGCGACCATGGTCAGGTGGCGGATTGGCGTTGGCGGGCGGCGGATTGGATCCTCGGTGGCGGGCGCTTACTTGTAGTTGCGCATGCTCATCTTCACGAACTCGTAGTTGAGCGCCTCGACGTTGCGCAGCGGAGTCTTGCCGGGGCCCTGGTATTCCCAGGCGGCGGCGTGGCCGAAATTGGCGTCGTCGCGCTTGCACTCCCCGTCGGGGTGCTGGTGCTCCTCGCGGAAGTGGCCGCCGCAACTTTCCTCGCGGGTGAGCGCGTCGCGGCACATGAGTTCGCCGAGCTCGATGAAGTCGGCCACGCGGCCGGCCTGCTCGAGGGACTGGTTGAGCGTGTCGGCCGAGCCGGGCACGCGGACGTTCGCCCAGAATTCCTCGCGCAGCGCGGGAATCTGCTGGAGTGCCCGCTCGAGCCCCTGCTTCGTGCGCGCCATGCCGCAGAATTCCCACATGAGCTTGCCGAGGCGCTTGTGATAGTGGCTCACCGGCTCCTTCCCTTTATTGGCGAGGAAGCGGCGGTTCATCGCGGTGACGTTCTCTTCCGCTCCCTTGAACTCCACGCTGTCGGCGCTCGGGCGGGAGCCGGGCTTTTGCGAAGCGAGGTAGTCGCCGATCGTGTACGGAATGACGAAGTAGCCGTCGGCGAGGCCCTGCATCAGCGCGCTCGCGCCGAGCCGGTTGGCGCCGTGGTCGGAGAAGTTCGCCTCCCCGAGCACGAACAGGCCGGGGATGTTCGACATCAGGTTATAGTCCACCCAGAGCCCGCCCATCGTGTAGTGCACGGCGGGAAAGATGCGCATCGGGGTCTTGTAGGCGCTCTCCGCGGTGATCTCGTGGTAGATGTCGAAGAGATTGCCGTAGCGCTCGCGCACCCCATTCTCGCTGAGGCGGCGGATGGCGTCCGAGAAATCCAGATACACGCCGAGTCCGGTCGGCCCGACCCCACGGCCCTCGTCGCACACCCGCTTGGCCGCGCGCGACGCGATGTCGCGGGGGGAGAGGTTGCCGAACGACGGGTACAAGCGCTCCAAATAGTAGTCGCGGTCGGCCTCGGGAATCGCGTTCGGATCCTTGCCGCAGTCCGCCTGGTTCTTCGGCACCCAGATGCGGCCGTCGTTGCGCAGCGACTCGGACATCAGCGTGAGCTTCGACTGGTAGTCGCCGCTCACCGGAATGCACGTCGGGTGGATCTGCGTGTAGCACGGATTCGCGAAACACGCGCCGCGCTTGTAGGCCCGCCAGATCGCGGTGGTGTTGGAGCCGCGCGCGTAGGTCGAGAGGTTGAAGACGTTGCCGTAACCGCCGGTCGCGAGCACAACCGCATCCGCGGAATACCGAGCGATCGCGCCGGTCACGAGATCGCGCGTGATGATGCCCTTGGCCTGGCCGTCGACCAGCACGAGATCGAGCATCTCGCTCTGCGTGTGCAGTTCGACGGTGCCGGCGCCGATCGCGCGGGACAATTGCGAGTAGGCCCCGAGCAGGAGTTGCTGGCCGGTCTGGCCGCGGGCGTAGAACGTGCGCGACACCTGCGCGCCGCCGAAAGAGCGATTGGCCAGCAGGCCGCCGTACTCCCGGGCGAAGGGCACGCCGGTCGCGGCGCACTGGTCAATGATGTTGACCGAAACTTCGGCGAGCCGGTGGACGTTGGCCTCGCGGGAGCGGTAGTCGCCGCCCTTGATCGTGTCGTAGAAGAGCCGGTGGACGCTGTCGCCGTCGTTCTGGTAGTTTTTAGCGGCGTTGATGCCACCCTGCGCGGCGATCGAGTGGGCCCGGCGCGGGCTGTCGTGAAACACGAAGCACTTCACCTTGTAGCCGAGATCGGCGAGGGTCGCCGCGCAAGACGAACCGGCGAGGCCGGCGCCCACGACGATCACCTCGTATTTCCGCTTGTTGGCGGGGTTGACGAGCTTGATGTCGGCCTTGTGCTTGCGCCACTTGTCGGCGAGCGGACCGGCGGGAACCTTGGAATCGAGCGTGGCCATAGGCGCGGCGCGCAGAGAAGGGTTAGAGGTCTGACGGTTGAAGTCTAAGGTGTAAGGCCGGAACGGAGGCGCGTCAGCGGGCCGCGGGAGCGGCGACGGCCGTGGCGCGAGGCTGGAGTTTGCCGGCGAGCACGGCGCCGGGAATCGCGAGGTTGCCGGCGAAATAGCCGAGGCAAAACACGGCGGCGAACGCGCGCAGTCCCTTCGCCCACTTGCTGGTGCGCCAACCGAGTGTCTGGAACAGGCTGTCGACGCCGTGCAGCAGATGAAAGCTCAGCAGGCCGACGGCCACGATATAGAAGACCGAGACGAGCGGGTTTTGGAACCCGAGGATCACCATGCTGTGAACATCGGCGACCTTGGTCCCCGCCGCCACGACCGGGAAGCCGGCCACGCTGTACTGGTCCTGCATCGTGTAGGCCTTGAGGTTGTCCTTGAACGTCGCTGTCTGCGCCGCGCCGATCGTGAAGTGCGCGAGATGATAGACGATGAACGCCAACACCACGTAGCCGGTCAGTCGCATCGTGCGCGACGCCAGCGTTGCCCGGATGGTGTTTTTGAAACCGTAGGCGCTCCCGCGGGCCTTGCGGTTCTCCAGGGTGAGCACCGTCGCGGCCCAGATGTGGACGCCCACGGCAACCAGGAGGCCGATGCGCACGACCCAGAGGAGCGGGCCGAGGTTGTGCAGGAACTGCGCGTAGCCGTTGATCTTGTCCGGGTGAGCGAAGACCTGCAGGTTGCCCACGAGGTGGCCGACGACGAACGCGACCAAGACCAAGCCGGTAACGGCCATCAGGATTTTCCGACCGATCGAAGAGCGGAAGAGAGAGCCAACAAGATTCATCGCGAAAATTCGCTGTCGGGGAGGAAACGCAAAGCCGCCTGAGCGTCGAACACGCCACCCGGGATGTAAAGGCGCGCGCTGGGCCCGCCGTGCTTATTAGCCTCCCTAACCTTTTGGAGAAGCAGCAGCGGCTTCTAGAGCTCGGTCCGCCCCGCCCGCGTGGCCCTATCCGCGCGCGAGCGGTTTCAGCAGCGCGAACTTCCCGCTCGCGGCCGGCGCAATGAATTTGCGGCGGAAGGCGTTCACCCGGACGCCCGCGCCCAGCATCGTCGCCAGCGCCGCTTCCACGGCCGGATGATCCGCGCCGTGATCGGCGACATAATGGAAGTCCCAGCGCGTCTCTCCGGTCTGCACCAGCGTGTAGTGCCAGCACGTGAACCCGGCGGGCAGCGCCGCGTCGACGTCGGTCGGCGACACCAGCGACCCATCCGGACGAAAATACAGCCCACTCTCGCGCCCCAGCAGCCGGAAGCCCGTCGAAAACCGCTGCACGATATCGCCGGTGTGGTAGCGCAGCAGCGGCATGGCCTCGCGGTCGCGCGTCGTCACGTAGATCTGGAAAACGTCCGGCAAATCCGCCCGCCAAGGCACCAGTTCGATGAAGGCATTGGCATCGATCACCTGCGAGTTGTCCTTGAACGCCTCGCCGACGAACAGATAACCGGCCTCGGTCGAGCCGTACAAGTCGACCTGCGCCGCCGGAAATACCTCCGCGATCCGGGCCCCATGCTGCGCACTCGCCTTGCCGTAGGTGAGAATGATCGCCTTTAGGCTCGGCACGCTCACGCCGCGCTTCTTCGCCGCCCGCGCCAGCAACGCCAGGTAGACCGGCTCGCCCTCGAGCACTTCAGGCTGGGTCGCTTGGAGCTCGACGACGATCCGGTCCCACTCGGTTTCCGGAAACGCGAAGGGATCGCTCGAAAGATTGAGGTACACCACGCCGTCGAAATAGCGGTGGGGAAACGGATGATCCTCGTAAGGGCAGAGGTTGCTCGAACACCCGACCGGCGCGAGGACGCACTTGCGGTAGGACCAGCCCGCGAACGGCCGGAGGATGGGCGACGCACGGTAGGCCCGCTCGGTCTGCGCATTCCACCAGCCCTCTTCCATGATCACCGTCATGGGCGACTGCGTGGTGCCACCGGTGCTCTCGTACTCGAAACGCTTGGCCGCGAGCCCGCGCTCGATCGCCGCGTAGTCCTCGAAAAACGCCTGGTGTCCTCGCTCGACGATTTCCTTCTTCGAAAGGGCCGGGATTTCCCGAAAGCACGACCATTGCAGCGGCTCCGGGTGCAGCGGGAAACGCTGCCCGTAAAGCGGGCTCCGCGCGTAGATCCGCCGTACTTCCTGCTCGAGCGCCGCCGGGACATGTCCATTCGACGCAACGCCGAGCGTTTCAGGAGGGTTGGCGAAAGAAAGGGCGGACATCGACGGACTTCAGGAAACTCCGCGCCGATCCAAAGTCAAACGCGGCCCCGGCCACTTCGGCGCAAGGAGGCTCCGGCTACTTCGGGGCGGCCGGCGCTCAGCTGGGTTGGCGCGCGCGCCAGTGCGGTTCGAAGAGCATCAACGCAGTCAGCGCCAGCGCGTGCACGATCCCGCCGGAGTGCGCGAGCGCCAGCACCTCCCCGACGGCATGGGTCGACACCTCGATCTCCTCGTCGGCATCCCATTCCAGCTCGTGCGCCTTCACGGCGCCTTCCACGAGCACGATGTGACACCGATTGCCCTGGATGGCGGGATTTGGGCGCACGCTGCCGAGCAGCCGCGCCGAGGCACCGGCGAAACCGGTTTCCTCCCGGAGCTCACGCCGTCCGGCTGCCACCGGATCCTCGCCGGGCTCCATCACGCCGCCGGGCACCTCGAGCGAGAACTCGCCGATGCCGTAGCGGAACTGCCGCACCAGCACGAGCTGGTGATCGGCCGTGAGCGCGACGACGTTCACCCAATCGGGAGCCTCGATGACGACAAACTCGCGTTCGGTGCGCCGCACCGGGTGGCGGAAGGTGCGTCCAAGGATTTCGAATACGCGGGTCTGCAACTGCAAGCGCTGGCCGAGGATCTCCCAGCGCTGCGGACCGGAGGGGACGGAATTCATGCGCCCAAAAAAATGCCTCCCGCCCGAAGAGCGAGAGGCATCTGAAATGGAGAACGAAGCCGGCGAAACTTACTTCTTCGGCAGCTTGATCTTCTGGCCGACCTTGAGGCCGTTCCAGTTGACGCCGGGGTTGACGGCCTGGAGCGCGCCGATCGAGACGCCGTTGGCGTTGGCGATCTTCATGCCGCTGTCGCCGGGCTTGACGACGTACTCGCCGGGACCGGGGACGGCCGGCTCCGCACCCTTTTTGCCGTCGGCGCCCTTCTTGCCGGCGGCCGGGGCCGCGACGGGCTTCTTCGCCGCTTCCTCGAGCTTCGTGACCGACTCCTGGAGCTTGCCGAGGAGCGGACCGACTTGATCGAAGCCCGCCTGAGTCTGGGCGCGCAGATCGTTGTACTGCTTGGAAAGGCGGTCGGACGCTGCGGCGGACTGATTCACCGCCGCCTCAACCGCGTCGATCTTCGCGAGTTTGGCCTCCTGCTCCGCCACGGTCTTGTTCACCTTGGACAAGGTGATGGCCGAGTAGCCGCCCAGCAGCAGGGCGATGACGCCCACGATGATGGCGCCTACCGGCAGCATGCTATTGTTTTCGCGAGAAATAGTATCCATGGAGGAAGGAAGGTGCCGCAGGAGAAAACGGTTTGCGGGGCGACGCAAGAAGAGATTCGCCCGGGCGCGCGGGGAAAGAATCAACCGGGGACCGTTCGCGATCAACCGTTATTCCGCGGCCTGGAACGGGCGCGCTCCCCGCCGCGCAATCTGCCGGAGACCGTCGTTGACACCACCCCGCCTTAGCCAACGCTTCATCGTTCGTTGTCCGGGGTGTAGCTTAGCCTGGTAGAGCGCCTGGTTTGGGACCAGGAGGTCGCAGGTTCGAATCCTGTCGCCCCGACCACGATG
>JBEIHL010000016.1:0-12636 GCA_040381375.1 Opitutaceae bacterium | reverse complement strand
GGGCGCGGACGGATCACGAGCGGTTGGCTCCTCCCGGATTAACGGACCTGGTGCGGGCCGCGGGTACGAACCCGGGCGAGGCGATTTCGCCTGGGAAAGTCCAGTCGAACCGAGAAAGCGAGCGATGATGATGACCGCTGAAAACGGCATCATATAGTCTGGGCGCGGGCGGCTCGCGAAAATCGCGGAGCGGGGCAATATTTGGCTGTTCGGCGGCGAAAGGAGATTGCATCATGGGGTAATCCGAACCCCATCATGAAGACTTCGTCGCGCCTGGTCTCGATTCGTGTGCTGTTCGTCCTGTTGCTGTTCCCTTGGTCGGTCGTGTTCGCGGCTGACGCGGGCGGTGCCGGTATCGTCGAAGGTCGGGTCAGCAATCCGGGCAACGGCGAATTCCTGGAGCGGGTGCGTATCACAGTTGAGGGTACGACCCTGGAGGCGTTCACCGACACGTCCGGATTCTACCGCCTGACCAATGTGCCCGCGGGCGCGGTGAGGGTGCGGGCCTTCTACACCGGCCTCGGATCGCTGACCAACTCCGTCACCGTCACGAGCGGCCAGACCGCGCAACTCGATTTCGGGCTTACCGTTCTTCCCGGTCGACCGGGTACGGCGCGCGACGGTGAAGTCGTGAAGCTGGCGGAGTTCACCGTCAGCACGTCGCGCGACATGGACGGCGCGGCGATCGCGATCAACGAGCAGCGTTTCGCCCCCAACATCAAGAGTGTGGTTTCGACCGACGAGTTCGGCAACGTGGCCGAGGGGAGCGTGGGGGAATTTTTGAAATTTCTGCCGGGCATCACCATCGAGTACGAGGCGGGCGCCCTGGCACGCGGGATCTCGATCAACGGCGTGCCGTCGGAGAACGTTCCGATCACGGTCAACGGTTTCACGATGGCGAGCGCCGGCGGCAACAGCGGCACGGCGCGCGGCGTGCAGATGGACATGACCTCGATCACGAGCACTTCCCGGATCGAGGTGGAGTACTCGCCGACGCCGGAGTCACAGGGCACCTCGCTCGCCGGCTCGGTGAACATGGTTCCGCGCAGCGCGTTCGAGCGTTCGCGGCCGGAGTTCAAGGCCAACGCCTATCTGATGTGGCGGGACAATGCGAATGAGCTCGAGAAGACTCCGGGTCCGTTCGAGGCCAAAACCTGGAAGATCAAACCCGGCTTCGACTTTTCCTATATTCGGCCGGTGACGAAGAACTTCGGTTTCACGCTCTCCGGTGGGCACTCTGAAAACGGCACGAAAGAGGAGTTTATTCAGAACACCTGGAGAGGCGTCAGCGCCGCCACGAATGGCACGACCTTCCCGAACACGACGCCCGACCGACCGTACCTCACGAGTACGGCGGTTCGCGACGGCACGAAGCGGGCGGCGCGCACGTCGTTCGGCGCCACCGTCGACTACCGGCTGTCACCCAATGACCGGCTATCATTTTCGTATCAGCACTACTATATCGATTTTCTCGTGCTGAACCGCACGATCACCTATAACATCACCAGCGTGGCCGCGGGCAATTTCACGCCGGTATCGGTTCGCGGCAACCCGGGCCAGGGAAACCTGCAACTCGGCAATGTCTATCGCGACCGCCGCAATTCGACGAAGTCGCCGTCACTCGTCTGGCGACACGACGGTCCCGTGTGGCGGATGGAGGCAGGCGCGGGAGTTTCCCTCGCCAACAACACCTTTCGCGCCGTGGACAAAGGCTATTTCAGCAACTCCACGGCGCAGCGCAGCGGCGCGACGATCGCGTTCGACGACATCTTTTATCTACGGCCCAACCGGATCACGGTCACCGACGCCGCCGGCCTCCCGCTTGATCCGTATAGTATCAACAGTTATGTGACGACCCAGGCCACCTCGAATCCGGTCACCAACTACGCAACGCAGCGGGGGTTCTATGCCAACGTACGCCGCGACCTGGGGACCGCGACCCCGCTGACCCTCAAGGCCGGCGTCGATTTTCGTCAGGACACCAGGGACCAGCGCTCGGCGAACTACTCCTTCCAGTATGTGGGCGCCGACGGTCGCGCCAGCACGAGCCCGGTCGGCAGCGACGACAGCGCGGCGCCGTTCTTCGCCTCCGGGTACTCGCAGCGGGACATGCCCTTTGGGTTTCCGAAGGTCCAATTCCTCGATAACGTCAAGCTCTGGTCCCACTACCAGTCGAATCCGTCCCACTGGACGGTTGACCGGAATGCGGAGTACCTCGCCTTCGTCAACAACTCGAAACACGCGGAGGAACTCGTGTCGTCCGCCTACATTCGCGGCGACCTGCATCTGCTCGACCGCCGGCTGAAGCTCATCGGCGGCGTGCGGGCCGAGCAGACCAATATAGAGGCGCAGGGACCGCTCACGGATCGCACGCTCAACTATCGGCGCGATCCGAGCGGGAATGTCATTCTCGTCAACGGCGCCCCGCAACTGATCGTCCCGGCGAGCAATGCGCTGGGTGTTTCCCAGCTCACGGTGCTCGATCGCGGGGCCCGGGTGGAGAAGGAGTACCTGCGCTGGTTTCCGAGCTTGAACGCGAGCTTCAACGTGACCGACCAGCTCATTGCCCGCGCGGCCTACTTCAATTCAATCGGCCGCCCCGATCACAACCAGTACGCCGGCGGCGTGTCACTGCCCGACGACGAACAACCGCCGAGTTCGACCAACCGGATCTCGGTGAACAATGCGGCCATCAAGCCGTGGAGCGCGCAGACGCTCAACGCGCGGCTCGAGTACTACTTCGAGGGCGTCGGTCAGGTTTCGGTGGGCGGGTTCATCCGCGAGTTCGAAAATTTCTTTGGCAACACGACCATTCGCTCGACACCGGAGTTTCTCGCCCTCTACGGGCTTGATCCCGCGACCTATGGTCCGTTCGAAGTGGCGACTCAGCACAACATCAGCAGCACGGTGCGCATGACGGGAGTCGATGTGAGCTACCGGCAGGCCCTCACCTTCCTGCCGCGCTGGGCACGGGGAGTGCATGCGTTTGCCAATGCGGCGGCACAGCGCACCGAAGGCGACGCTTCCGCGAACTTCAACGGCTACGTTCCGCGCAAGGCGAGCTTCGGGTTCAGCGTGGTGCGCGAGCGCTTTAACTTCCGCCTAAACTGGAGCTATCAGAGCAAGAACCGGCTGGGCGCAATCGCCGCTGGGAACAGCATCGAACCCGGAGTCTATAATTGGCAGTCGAAGCGGCTGTTCCTCGATATCCTCGGCGAATATTATTTCACCGGGCGACTTGGGGTTTACTTCACCTTGCGCAACGTCGGCGATACGCCCGACCAGCGTGAGGTCGAGGGGCCCAATACCCCGCTGTATGCGCAGTTTCGCAGCCGGGAGTATGCAGGTTCGCTGTGGACGGTCGGCATCAAGGGTACGTTTTGACGCCGCGAATCCGGACGCTCGGCGACCCTGCCTTGGAATGCCGGCGCATGATTGCCGTTGCGAGGGGCGGCGGTAAGGCGATTGGTTGAGTGGATGCCACTCGCTGAAACGAAGTTTGAGATTACCGCGGCGACTGCCGACCCGGCCAACGACGTGTTGTTGGAGTGGGGCGAAGCGGGTTGGAGTGTACTGGAAGACGTGATCGTGCGGCGCGCGTGGGTCGTGGGCATATTTGTTACCGCCGAGGAATCGAGGAGCCAGACGGAGGCCTTGCTCCCGCGGCTCGAAGGGGCCGGGGTGATCCGTCTCGAGGAGCCGGTGGTTCGGGTGCTGACCGATGCCGACTGGCGCGACAGCTATAAGGCGCATTTTCACGCCTGGCAGTTCGGGCGGCTGCATTGGGTGCTGGTGTGGGAGCGGGCGACCTTTGTGCTGCCGCCCGGTCACGCGGTGCTGTGGCTAGATCCCGGTCTCGCGTTCGGCACGGGTAATCATGAGACGACGCGCTTGTGTGTAGAGCGGATGGTCGCACTGCTCGAGCGCCGGCCGGATCCGGCGGGTTGGCGGGTGGTGGACGCGGGCTGTGGCTCGGGAATTCTGGCGCTGTCGGCGGCCTTGCTGGGCTGCAGCCGCGTCAGCGGCTTCGACAACGATCCAGAGGCGGTGCGGGTCAGCGAAGAAAATGCCGTTTTGAACGGGCTCGAAGGACTCGTAAATTTCTCGGTGGGCGATCTTGTTGCCGGTCTCACTGGCCAGACTGGGGGCGTTGATGTGCTGCTCGCGAACATCCAGGCCGACGTCCTGATGAGGTTTGCCCTACCGTTGGTGGAAGCGGTCGCGCCGGGAGGCAGCCTGGTGTTGAGCGGAATTCTGGCCATCGAGAACGCGGTGGTGCAGGAGGCCTTTGCCGCGCTCACGCCCGGCTGGGCCATCGACTCCCGCGTCATGGGGGAGTGGAGCGACTTACTCCTGGTGCGGCCCGCTTAAAAGAGCTTCCGGTCGGCGCGACGTTCGCAGGCGAGCCGGGCGAGAAATTCCGCGCGACTGATCTCGCAGGCGCCGAGCCGGGCCAAGTGAGGAGTGAGCTGCTGGATGTCGAGCCAGGTGGATCCACGGTCGCGTAGGTGTTCGATAAGGTGCAGCACGCAGAGTTTCGAACCGTCGTTGATCCGGTGAAACATGCTCTCCCCCGCGAAAACCCCGGCGGCACTCACGCCATAGAGACCGGCGACGAGTGTTTCACCGGCCCAGGCTTCGACGCTGTGGGCGTGCCCGCGGCGGTGTAGCGCGAGGTACGCAGTGCGCATGGCGGGTGTGATCCAGGTGCCGCGCTGGCCGGCGCGCGGCGCGGCGGCACACGCTGAGATCACGGTTTCGAAAGCGGAGTCGAAGGTGAACCGCAGGTCGCTGAGCGCGCGCCTGGATTTGAGCAGCGAACGGGGGACGTGGAGGGCGTCGAATTCGAGAATCGCGCGGCGAGGCGGGCAAACCCAGGGGATCGGTCGGGAAGGATGTGAGTCAGGCCACGGAAAGATGCCGTGACGATACGCGGAGATCAGCCGTTCGGCCGACAGGTTGTGATCGAGCGCGACGAGGCCGAACGCGTCGGCAGGGTCGGGGTCGGGCCAGGCGAAGTCTGACATGTGTCGCGAGGAGGAAGTGTGTGGATAATTCCTTGCCTGTCCATCGGGCGAACCGTTTGGCTCGCCGTCCCGTGAATCACGCCATCAACCCAAGCCCGTGTCGGTTGAGATGCGCCCGGGGTGTATTCGCGTGCATCCTGGTATTTTGGGGCGCGGCATGGAGTCGGGCGCACGATCCTGGGCTCAGCACGGCCCAGATCGATGTGCGCGAAGGGCGGTTGGTCATGACCACCGGCTTTGCGCCGGCGGACGCCCAGGAGTTTCTACCGGTGTCGGCCCGGCGCGACGGATCCTGGACGCAGGAGGACTTCGAACAAGTACATGAGCAGCTCCTGAAAGTGGCGCCGCAACTCTGGGAGGTGCGGGCGGGAGAGCGCTTTTTTCAGGCGACGGAGTCGCGGGTTGAACTGCTGCCGGAGGACAATGTGAGTTTCACCCTCGTGTTTCCCGACGCCGGCCGGGCGGAGCGGCTCGTGTTGCGTGCGCCCCGGATTCCGGACCTGCCCGGCGGACACCGGCAGTTTGTCATTGTTTCCGATGCGAGTGGTTCGGTGATCACCAAGAAACTGCTCAGCGCACGGGATCTCACGCTCGAGGTTTCGCTTTCGGCGCCAGCGGTCGGTGGTACGCCGGGGGCGGGCCAGAGCGAAGAGCCTCCGACCTTTTGGGGGTTTGTCTGGCTGGGCGTGGAGCACATCTGGCTGGGGTACGACCACCTGCTGTTTCTCTTCGCGCTTCTGCTCGTGTGCCGGAGCTTCCGGTCGATTGTCGGAGTTGTCTCCTGTTTTACCCTGGCGCACTCGCTGACGCTCGCGCTGGCGACGTTCGAACTGGTGCGGCTGCCATCGAGATTGGTGGAGGTGGCGATCGCTGCGTCGATTGTCTACGTGGGAGTCGAAAATCTCCTGCGGCGCGGAGCGGAACCGCGGGGGCGTTGGGCGCTGACCTTTGCCTTTGGCCTCGTGCATGGCTTTGGGTTTGCCAGCGTGCTGCGGGATTTGGGCGTGGGGCGCAACGGGCAGGGAATCGCGATGCCGCTGTTTTCGTTCAACGTCGGCGTTGAACTCGGTCAGGTGGTCGTCGCAGCCGTGGTCCTGCCGCTCTTGTGGCTACTGCGCAAAAACGAGGCCTTCGTGCGGCGGGGTGTGCCCGTGCTGTCTGCGATCATTGCCCTCGCGGGGGCGTACTGGCTGCTGCAGCGGACGGTCTTCGGCTGAAGTGAGAGCGGTGCCAGCGAAACGCCGAGAATGCGGGTTCAGGAAAACAGGTCGGTCGCGGTACGGCTGAGGAAATCTTCCATGTAGGCCGTGGTCGCCTTGCCCTCAATGAAGACGGGGTCCGCCATGATGGCGCGATGGAGCGGGATGGTGGTCTTGATGCCGCGGATGAGGTATTCGCTGAGCGCCCGGTAGGCTCGTTCGAGAGCGACCTTCCGGGTCGGACCGAAGCAGATCAACTTGCCGATCATCGAGTCGTAGTAGGGCGGAATGGTATATCCGCTGTAGGCGTGGGAATCGACGCGCACGCCGAGGCCGCCGGGGGCATAGTAGAGGCCAATGGTTCCCGGGGAGGGGGCGAAGTTGCGCGCGGGATCTTCGGCGTTGATTCGGCATTCGATGGCGTGCTTCTCGAATTTGATGTCCCCCTGGTCGAAACCGAGTTTTTCACCGTTCGCGACGCAGATCTGCTGCTTGATCAAATCGATCCCCGTCACTTCTTCGGTGACCGGATGTTCGACCTGAATACGCGTGTTCATCTCGATGAAGTAGTAATTGCCCTTCGCATCGACCAGGAACTCGATCGTCCCCGCGTTCTCGTATTCGGCGGCTTCAGCGGCCTTGATGGCCGCTTTGCCCATTTTCTTGCGCAGATCGGAAGTAAGGAAGGGAGAGGGCGATTCCTCGATCAGCTTTTGATGGCGGCGCTGGACCGAACAGTCACGGTCGCCCAGGTGCAGAACTTTCCCGTGTGAATCGGCCAGGATCTGAAACTCGATGTGCCGCGGCTTCTCGATGTATTTCTCGATATAAACCGCGCCGTTGCCGAAGGCTTTTTCGGCTTCGCCGCGGGCGACGTGGTATTCTTTCGCGAAAGAAACATCGTTGTGGGCGATGCGCATTCCGCGCCCTCCGCCGCCTGCTACCGCCTTAATGATGACCGGATAGCCGATCTTTCGGGCAATCTTGACGGCCTCCGATTCGGTTTCAACCGGTCCATCGGATCCGGGTACGATCGGGACACCCGCTTTCCTGACCGTGTCCTTGGCGACAGCCTTGTCGCCCATCATCTTGATCGACTTCGACTTCGGGCCGATGAACTTGATGTTACACGATTCGCACTGCTCGGCGAACTTCGCGTTTTCGGAAAGGAATCCATACCCGGGGTGGATGGCATCGACGTCGGCGATCTCCGCGGCGCTGATGATGCGGTCGGCCCGCAGATAGCTGTCGGCACTCTTGTTGCCGCCGATACAAATCGCTTCATCGGCCAGTTGGACGTGCAACGATTGCACGTCGGCTTCGGAGTATACGGCCAAGGTCTTAATGCCTAACTCGCGGCAAGCCCGTACGATGCGAAGGGCGATTTCACCGCGGTTAGCGATAAGGACTTTTTGAATCATCAGAGGTCGAGAAGTTGGAAGACGCCGACATGGCGTCGGCCGCAGTTCAACGGTGCGGCCGGCGGGATGCCGTTCGCCGATGGACGAAAATCAGCCCTGCTTAATCTTGAAGAGCCGCTGGCCGTATTCGACTGGCTGGCCGTTCTCGACCAAAGCCTCAACTACCGTTCCTTTGGCCTCGGCCTGAATTTCGTTCATGATCTTCATCGCTTCGATGATGCAAACCACGGTGTTTTCGACGACCTTCGTGCCCGCTTCGGCGAACGATTTGCTCTCGGGTGAAGCCGCCCGGTAAAAGGTCCCGACCATAGGGGACTTGATGTAGGCGATGCCCTCTTCTTCTTTGGGCAAAGTACTGCCCCCGGGTGGGACAGCGGCAACGGAAGCGGCGGCTGGGGCCGGAACCTCGCCAGTCGCGAAGGGTGCCGTGGAACCGCGTCCAGTGGAGACAACCGGCAGGCAGTTGGGACCGCGACGAATCTTCAACTTAAATCCCTCTTCCTCGACCGCGAACTCAGTGAGCTCCGAACGCTTCATGAGTTCGATGATTTGTTTGATCTGTTTCAGGTCCAAAGGATGCCTTGGTTGTGAGTTGAGGTGGCTGGAGGGGTTAGTTGGAAATTCGGTTGGGTCGTTCAAAAGTAATGCGCGGCACCAAGCAATCTCTGAGTTTGTGATCCTTGCGACCGGTGCACTGGAAATGGCTTAAAATCGAGAAAAGGGTGCCAAAAGCAGGCAAAACAGGTCAAACGCCCCGCAAAAGCACCGAAAATGGCGCTGGGCTAATCCGAACTTTCGGTTCGGTCGCCTCCAATACATTGCGTCTATTGCGCAAGATTTGGGCGAACCGACCGCCAGATTGATGAAGATCGGCCGGATTTCACCGCTTTGGCCGGCTGCGCGGCAATGGTGTTCGCGTGCCGATTCGCGCAGCGGGTAACGTTCAGCGAGTGACTGATTGGCGTCGCGTTGGGGCCGATGAATCCGGCGATTCGATCGCCAAGTGTACCTCACGCGGCGCGAATGTCGTCAGGGCAGCTCGATCCGCCATCGGACGGTTTGCAGAAGTGCGCTGAGCGCACTCGCTCTGGGATCGAATCGTCCGTCCTACTTCTTCGACCCTGAGGCAGCTACGGTTGCCCCGCGCTTGGTGCGCCGAGATTGATAAGTGGCGCACATTAGACCGAATCCTGGCCGAACTACTCCGCCTGCGGTAAAGCGCACGAATCCGTGCTGAGCAGCCACCCGGACCAATTCTCCCCGGTGTTGAACACCGAGCTTACGATGCAGTTCCCTTCTTACGGTTGAGACCGTCGCCGGGCTAAGGTTTAGCTTTTGAGCTGCTACGACGTTGTCACAGCCGTCTCCGATGACTGAAAGGACGACCTGCTCGAAATTCGTCAGGAGGCGGAAGAGCGCGTTCGACGCGGATCCCACTCGATGCATATGGTCGAGAATCGACTGGCTCCAGTAACGTTTTCCACTGTCGAGGTTTTGGAGAGCCAGTGTCAGTTCCTCGGATGAGCCTGTTGCTGAGTCGAACGCACCTTCGATCGCGAGAGTACGAAGAGCGGTAAGCACCCGATACTCCAAGCGAACCGTGACCACCAGAATACGAATGGAGCGCGACGGAGTCGTCAGGGACGCTAGAAGGTCGATGACGTCGCAACCCAAGGATGTTCCGACTCCGGTGATGAACAGATCGATGGTTTCGGCACTTAGGATCCGACGAGCAGCGTCCAGAGAAAGGGCGGTTAGGACGCGTACCCCGGGAAACACGCTGAGGACGTGTTGCCGAAGGGCTTCAGCGTAGATTCGGTCGGCTTTGAGGATGAGGACGGTCTGAATTTTTAGCGGAGTTGAAGGTGTATCCATGACCCCGAAGAGTAGGGTTGGTTTGGAGTGTCCCAACCGTCCGGCTGTAATTTTTCCGTAAACCCCGGCACGGTTCCGGCCGGGTCGGACTTCAGCAAATCGAGTTGGCCCTAGCCGACGAGCCGTCGTGGGTGTCGTAGCGATATCCGGTCTTGGGAATCACTTGGATTCGGGATCGAATCTCCATTCCGATGGCGCGACAAGATGCGGCGAGTTTTCCTAATAGCACCCGCATATTGCTGGTGTCGCCCAGGTATCTGCGCCCGAGAACTTCACCGTACATGCGTTCATATGATGCCACGGTTCCGGGAAACTGGGTCAGCAACTCGATCAAGACCGCTTCCCGCGGGGTAAGCGAAATGAGGTTTTTCCCGTGCCGAAGCGTTCTGGCCACGGGTGCAAACGTCCCCCCGCAAAAGTCAATGGTGCCTTCGCCCGTACGGGCGATGGAAGACCACACGGGCGGAGATGCCTTCAGGTAGTTTACGATGTATGCGATGAGTACGTCGGTCCGAATCGGATTTCTGAGTACACAGTCTGCACCCAAGCCCACCTGCCGGACCTCAACCGAGGATGGAACGCCTGCATCCAGCAGCACTATCAGTTTCGTGGTCAGGCGTTGCTCTCGCGACTCAAAGGCCGCGATGACGTCGTCGGAGTAACCATCTTCCAGCCGGTGCCTCATGACCACCACGCGGGGTTGGTGGCGTCGCAATGATCGCAGGGTTGCACGGACCGAGTGGCACTCTATCGTGGGCCATCCGTTTGCTTCACAAAGTGAGACCAGGGCGGTTCGCTCCGTGGCCCCCGAGCATGCGATCGCGATCACGGAGCGTGCAGTAGTCCGGGATGCAATTTCCAGTCGGCGGATCAGACGGGCAGCGCCAGTATGATCCGGAATTGGGACGACTGGGGAGCGACCGCGAATCCGGCAAGTCCCTGGCATCGTTGCACCCCCGCTAACAGGCCCCGGGCGGAAAACGTGTCCAGCGGAGCATACTCATCCTTCATCCATGCTTCCATCTGCGGTCGGCCGAGCGGGGACGAATTGACGGTGATGGCGACCGCGACACCGGGTTGACCATTTAGTGCGTGGCGACGGTTGGCCCAAAGATAGGAGCGGAGGCGGGGGTCTTTCAGTACCGAATCCAAACGGTTTAGGTTCTCACCGTATATGCCAACGGTTGTATTGGGGGTCGCGATACTGATCGCAGCGCCGATCGCTGGAACTATCATGAGCAGAAAGTTGATCCCGCTGATGCCGCGGATCGAGAGGCGTGAGTCAAACGGCTTGAAGTCGACAGCCTTGTTGGCCTCTTCCGCGCGACACGAGCGGATCGCAATGCCGATCGCGTCCCTGACGCCGTCGTTGACCATCGCGGGAGAAGAGTCGCGCAGCCCGTAGGCTGAGTCGAAGAATCCCTGAGCCACGGTCATGGCGGCCTCAGCCGTGCGTCGGGCTTCTTCGACGTTTCGTTGGAAAAGGGCCGAGCCAGGTTCTGCCCGGGACTTTTGTGCCAACAGGGTTGCCGCGCTCATCAGGTGGGCGTGAACGGTGGTGAGAAGATTGGCCGTCTGCCGCAACGCAGTGCGGGCATTTTCCGAAGCGACGAACTCGACGTCACGCTCAAGCTCCGCGGAGTCTAGATCCGAGGCGATCGTGCCGGCGTGCCGCGCCAGTTCGACTTCACGCCGGCGCTGGCGGGTCTTCTCGATCCAATCGGGAAGTCGGGATTCAAAACCGTTCCTGGGGGGGAGTGGCTTCGAAAGAAAATCGTAGACCTGGAGCGGTATGATGCGGCGAAGATTGTCATCGGTGTCGAAGGCACTGATCACCACGTATCCAAGTTCCGGATCCACCTTCCGGGCCGCATCGATGAATGTGACCCCGTCCATTTTCGGCATGTGGATGTCAACAAGGCAAAGATCGAATTGGTTCCCGGCAACCCGTTCGAGTGCCTCGAGGGCGGTGAAGCATAAGACGAGATCGTATTCCTCGCCGAGACGCAACCGTAGCGACGCGTGGATCTGGCGCTCATCATCCACCACCAGAATGCGTGGTGGGGTTAGGTCGACAGGCTGGTGGTTCATGGTATGATGGGAGACGGCGATGGAATCGAAGTCGGGACTGGCGCGCTGGATCGAGTCGGAGACGGAAGATCCTCTATTTGAGCGCTTGGAAGTTCGATTGAAAAAGTTGTGCCCACGCCCGGGCGGCTCGAAGCGGAAATATGACCGTTGTGCAGCAGGACGATCTTTTGTGCGATGGTCAGTCCAAGCCCGAATCCTCGCTGCTCGTCCCCAAACTCCTTCGTGGTGAAATAGGGATCGAAAATTCGGGTCAAGTTCTCCGGAGCAATGCCAGAGCCCTGATCCGAAACCTCGAATCGGATCCAGCCGGGCCGAGTGTCGGCGGCAGATACGGTGACGACCCCGGCGGGAGCCGACGCGTCGATGGCGTTGGATACTAGATTGATCAGCATGCGTTGAACCAGCACCCGATCGGCGACAAAGTGTACCGGACAGGTATCGGCGACTTGTACCGTGACCTTGCGTACATCGGCGGAAGCCTGGGAGACTTCGCGAACCTGTTCTAGCAACTTTCCCACCTCGAAGTCCTCGAATCGGGGAGTCAGTTTTTCCGAAAAGAAAAGATTTTCGCGGACGTAGTCGGACATGACATGCGTCGAACGCTGGGCCGCGGCATGGACCTCTCCCGCCGAGCTGTTCCGTGCAAACAGACCCTCGGTATGTACGAGATATGAAGAGACGGGCGTGATCAGGTTCTTCAGGTCGTGAGCGAGTCCGCGCGAAGCCACTGCGAGATACTCCAGCCGTGCTTGCAGGGCGGCGTGTGTTACCCGCCGCGAGCGGGAGAGTAGGTTGTCCAAGAGGGCAGCGAGCAACTGCAGTCGTTTGACCTCCGGGTAGGTAAACGGGGCTTCATCGGCTCGAAGTCCGAGTGCGAGGATCAGGGATGGATTTGGGCTTTCCAGGGGCGTGACGATGAGAAGTCCCAGGGAATGTGTCCGGACAAAACCCTGCAGATCAGCAAGGTCATCGGTCTTTTTGCGCCTGGTGAGGCTTTCTGGCGTGGTCCATCCGATATCGAGC
>JBEIHL010000015.1:0-12639 GCA_040381375.1 Opitutaceae bacterium | reverse complement strand
GGGGCTTTACGCCCCGACCCGACTTCCGAACGTGGAGTCGGGGCGTAAAGCCCCTCCCACAGCACGAAGATCGTAAACGTTCATGGGGCGCTCCCGCCACGCCTCACCGCACTTCGTAGATCTCGAGCAGCGCGGTGCCTGTCGTGCCGGCCGACACCTGCAGGGTGTAGGCACCCGTCGGCAGGGTCGCCAGGACCGCGGCGTCCTTGCTGCCGGGTTCGAGCGCGAAGGCACCCGAACGCGCGGCCGCGGAGGTGATGTCCGCGATGCTGGACACCCAATTGTCGTTGGCGCCGAGGGCGCGGCCTTCCGCGTCGTAGAGCGCGATCGACGGATCGGCGACCGCGCCGGTGGCGCCAAACGCCGCCAGGCCCGGGCCCACCCCGCGCAGCAACACGCGTTCGGCCCGGTCGCCACCCGCGATCACGAACCCGCTGATCAGCGCCGCGTTGCCGGTGCCCGCCGCGCCGCGGCTCGATACGTTCACGAGCCGCGCGCCGGCGCCGGTGTCGGCATCGTAGATTTCCGCCAGCGCCACGCCGCCCGCGCCGCGCGGGTCGACCACCTCGGCGGTGTAAATTCCCGGCGTGAGGGTGACGAGCGCCGCGCTGTCCGCGCTGCCCGGCGCGAGCGGGAACGCGCCCGTCGCCGCCGCCACCTGCGCCAGGCTCGCCGCGCCCGCCCAACCTTCGTTGCGGGCCACAATCGCCCCGCTCGCATCATAAATCTGGAGACGCGTCGCTGGCAGGGCGTCCGTCACTCCGAAACCCGTCAGAGCCGGTCCGACCGCGCGGATCAGCACGCGCCGCGCTTCGGAGCCCGAGATGGCGAAGCCCAGGATCAGCGGGTTCTCCGCTGTCACGCGGCCGCGGGTCGAAAGATTCGTCAGCCGCGGGGAGGTGCCACCGGCAGGATCAGCCGCGGAGGTCGCGTTGATCTCCACCGCTCCCTCGCCCGCGACCATCGTGATCCGCGAGCGCGGGCCGATGCCGGTGACGGGATCGAGCATCAGAATCGGCGCCGCCGCCTGGGCGGGCGTCTGCGCCACCGTCATCGCCGCCCCGGCCACCGGATTGGTGAACGTGAACTCGCGCACGGCCTCGAGCAGGCCCGACGAGGTGCCGCCGCTCGACGGCGCGAGCCCGCGGGCCCGGATATAGAATACGCCCGAAGCGGGCAGACTGAGACCGGTGAGCTGCCAGTCGGCGGTGTTGGCGACGCGCCCGCCGTTGCCCAGCGCCGTCCAAGTCGCCCGATCCGCGGAACGCTCGAAAACCACCGCCGAAACCTCGCCGGTCGTGCCGGTGCGGTTCCACAGAACTGTGGAGCGATTGGCCGAGACGCCGAGCACCTGCAAGGCCGGGCTGGTCGCGGCCAGCCGGGCGATGCCGACGCGGGACTGGCCGCCAATCCGACTGAAGCCGCCGCCGACCACTACGCGACCGTCGGCCTGCAAGGCCACCGCGGTGACCGCCCCGTTGGGCGCGGGGTTGAAGCTGCCGTCGAGCGTGCCGTCCGCGTTCAGGCGAACCAGGTTGCTCGCGGGCGTGCCGCTCACGGCCGTGAACTGGCCGCTCACGATGATCCGTCCGTCCGCCTGGACCGCGAAGGACGCCCGCGCGTCCGCGCCGTTCAGTTGGACGGCCGCGAACCCTGCGTCCGGCGAACCGTCGGCATTGTGACGCGTCAAACGGTAGCTGGCGTTGCCCGAAATCTGCACGCGCATCAGCACGAGAACCCGGCCGTCGCGCAGGACGCCGAGGCCGGCAACGCGTTCGGTCGCGCCCGCGGCAGAGGCCGGGCCGCTGAACGAACCGTCGACGCTGCCGTCGGCATTCAGTCGAACAACGAGGCGCGGCGGCACGCCGGAGCCGCCGGCGAGACCGACCAGCACCTTGCCGTCACCTTGGAGGGCGAGCGCGCTGACGGCACCGCCGAGTGTCGGACCGAAAGTCGCTTCGAGCACACCATTGGCGCTGAAACGGGCGATCCGGCTGCGGGCGGCACCGGCGATGTTCGAGAATTCGCCGCCAACGATCGTCCGCCCGTCGGGCAGCGCGAGCAGCGCGTTCACGGCGCCGTCGGGCCGCGGCTGGAAGGCCGTGTTGACGGAGCCGCCGTCGTTGAGGCTCGCGAGATTGCGGGCCGGGATGCCGCCGACCGTGGTGAAATTGCCGCCGATGAGGATGGAGCCATTGAGCTGGAGCCCCGTGAAGTTGCCGCCGATCAGCACGCTGCCGTCGGGGCGGGCCGACGCCGCGAGCACGCTGCCGTTGACGTCCGGGTTGAAATTGAGATCGAGCGAGCCGTCCGAGTTGATGCGGGCGAGGTTGCGCCGCGCGACTTCGTTGGTCGCGCCCGCGGGCTTCAGCGTGGTGAACGCGCCACCCGCCAGCACCGCGCCGTCGGACTGGAGCGCCAGCGTGGTCACCGCGCCGTTGGCGTTCGGATCAAACGCCGGATCGACGCGACCGTCGCTGTTGATGCGAGCGAGATAATTGCGCGTGGCCAGGGCGCCGGACACCGTGGGCTGCAGGGTGGTGAACCCGCCGCCGATGACGAACTGGCCGTTGGCGAGCGGGACGATCGCGTTGACGGGGCCGTTGGCGTTCGGGTCGAAGTTCTGGTCGAGCGTACCGTCGGTATTGAACCGTGCGATGCCGCTGCGCGTGAAGGCGTCGACGCCGCCGTTGGGCTGGACGCCGGTGAAGGAGCCGCCGGCCACGACCTTGCCGTCGGCCTGCAGCGCGAGGCTGTTCACCGTGAGATTCGGGGTCGGGTTGTAACCGGTATCGAGCGTGCCGTCTGTATTCAGACGAGCGATATAGTTGCGGGTCACGGCGGTCTCGGCGCCATTCGGGGTCAACGTGGTAAACGCCCCACCGATGACGATCAGGCCGTCGGACTGGAGGACGAGGGCGTTGATCTTCCCGTTGACGTCGGGATTGAAAGCGGTGTCGAGCGTGCCGTTGGCGTTCAGCCGCGCGATCCGGTTGCGGGTGACGCCACTGACGAGCGTGAACGAGCCGGCGATTACTACCCGGCCATCGGCCTGCACCGCGATGGCGGAGACCGCACCGTTGGGCGCGGGGCTGAACGCGGTGTCGACCGAACCGTCGGGCCGGAAACGGATCAGGTTGCCGCCGGTGGTATTGCTAAGGTCGGCAAACGCGCCGCCGAGGATCACATTGCCGTCGGGCTGCACCGCGATCGCGTTGACCTCGCCGCTCAGCCGGACACTCGGATTGAAGGCGGGACGCGGCGTGCCGTTGGGGTTGAGCCAGGCGAAACCCGCGACCGGCGTGGCGGTGAGGGCACCGTTGGCGCGGATGATCACGGTGTTGACCGCGCCATCGGCCGCCAGGGTGCTGCTGAAGCCTGCGTCGGCCGTGCCTTCCGGAAGGAAGCGCGCGACGTTGGCGGACTTCGCGCCGCCGAGATCGGCGAAGCTGCCGACCGCGATGACCTTGCCGTCGGTTTGAACCGCGAGACCGTTGACCACGGCGCCCGTCGCGCCGCCGGCGCTCGCCTCGAACGTCGCATCGACCGCGCCCGTGGCCGCGAGCCGGGCAAAGTTGAGCCGGGAGATCCGAGATGGTGTCCCGGCGGGATGAATGGAGGTGAAACTGCCGCCGATCAGCACGCGGCCGTCGGCCTGCACGCGCAGCGAGTCGACGCGGTTGCCCGGCAATTCGCTCAGGTCAAGGTTGTAGGTCGCATCGACGGTGCCGTCGACGTTCAGCCGCGCGGCGTATTTCCGGAGCGTGAACGTGGTCGCGGCCGACGGCTGCAAGGTGGTGAACGACCCGCCGATGAGCAGCTTGCCGTCGGACTGCAGGGCGCTGGCGAGGACGTTGTCGTTGGCGTTCGGGTCGTAGGCGGTGTCGATGGAACCATCGGCGTTCACGCGCGCGATGCGGTTGCGAACCGTGAGTGCCGTGGCGCCCGAGGGGGCCATGCCGGTGAAGGAGCCGCCGATGACAATCTTACCGTCGCCCTGCACGGCAATCGTGCTGACTTGCGCGTTGGGGTTCGGGGCGAAGTTGGCGTCGACCGTGCCGTCGGTGTTCAGTCGGGCAAAGAAATTGCGGCCCGTCGACGTGGCGGAGGTGTTGGACGCGAGGCCGGGCGTGTACGCGCTGAACAAGCCGCCGACGAGAATCTTGCCGTCGCTCTGCAGGGCGAGCGCCGTGATGGACGAGTTGGGCGACGGATCGAACGCGGTATCGAGCGTGCCGTTGGCATTGAGTCGCAGCAGATTCGAGCGCGCGGTCGGGGCGTTGGCACCCACGGGAATCACGGAGGTAAACGTGCCACCGACGACGATGCGTCCGTCGGACTGGAGTGCGACCGCTCCCACCTGGCCGTCGAGGTGCGGGTTGAACTCGGAGTCGATCGTGCCGTTGCTGTTGAGCCGCGCCAGCCGTTCGCGCCGCTCGCCACCGATCGTGGTGAACGTGCCGCCGACGATCACCTTGCCGTCCGCTTGCAGGGCGAGCGTGTAGACGCGGCCGTTGAAGTTGGGATTGTAGGTGTTGTCGACCGTACCATCGGCATTCAGGCGCGCCACGTTGTTGTGCACGGCGCCGCCGACATTCGAGAACGTGCCGGCGATGACGATGCGTCCGTCGGCTTGGGTGACCGAGGCGAGGATCCGTCCGCCCGCGCCGAGCTCGAAGCCGGTGTCAAACGAGCCGTCCGCATTCAACCGCGCGAGCCGCTGGCGCACGATCGGCGTGCTGGCACCCGCGGGTTGTGCACGGGTGAACAGGCCGCCGATGACGATCTTGCCGTCGGCCTGCGGCGCGAACGCCCGGACCTCGCCATTCACCACGGGGGCGAAGGCGTTGTCCACCGAGCCGTCGGGATTGAAACGGGCGAGGAAGCTGCGGTTCGTCGCGGACGTGCCGCGGCCCCAGACCGAATTGAACGCGCCGCCGACCAGGATGCCGCCGTCGGATTGGACCGCGACCGTCGCGACATTGCCCTCGACGCGAGGGAAGAATTCGGAATCAAGCGTGCCGTTCACGTTCAGGCGCGCGAGGCGCACGCGATTGGCGGGGGCCGTGTCGCCGACCGGCTGCAACGTGGTGAAGAAACCGCCGAGCAGGATCTTGCCGTCGCGCTGCACAGCCAGCGAAGTGACGCCGTTGTTGGCGTCGGGATTGAATTCGGAGTCGACGGTGCCGTTGGGGTTGAGTCGCGCGATGCGGTTGCGCGGGGTCGATTCACCATTGGCGGGCCGCAGCGACGTGAACCCGCCGCCGACGACGATCTTGTTGTCCACGTGCGGCAGGAGCGCGAGCACCGTGCTGTTCGGATTGGGATCGTAGGTGGGGTCGATTCCACCGGCCGCGGTGAGTCGCAGCAGATTGTTGCGGGTGAAGATCACCGTCGCGTTGGCCGGCTGCACGCTGGAGAAATTACCGCCGACCACGATCGAACCGTCGGGCTGGAGCGCAAGGGCGAACACCTGGGGCCGCAGGTCGCCACCGATTCGTACGCCGAACCCCGCCTCGACCGTGCCGTCCGCGTTGAGCCGGGCAATCCGTCCGCGCTCAAGCACGGGACCCGCCCCGCGGGGCTGCAGCGTCGTGAACTCACCGCCGATTACGATCCGGCCGTCGGGCTGGATCACCAGCGCATGCACCGGGCCATTGGCTTTGGGATCGAAGGACTCGTCGAGGGAGCCGTCGGCGTTGAGGCGGGCGACATTCTGGCGGGGAAAACCCCGGACCGCGTTAAACTGGCCACCGATGAGCAGCTTGCCATCGGGTTGGGTCGCGATAACGAACACGTTTCCATCCACCTCGGGATCGAAGCCGTCCGCGGCGGTGGGCATCTGAGCCACGAGGGTGAGAGCTGATACGAGCAAGCCGGCGCACCAACCGGATACCGAGCGCGCGAACAACCGGGAAAACGAAGCGAGGAACATGGAAATTGAGAACCGAACGGACGATATTGCAGGGAGGAACGGTGACAAGAGGGGCGAGGTTGGGCTTCGGGCCGGCGCAAGGCAAGCGATGGGTTGTTCCGGCGGGCAGGGAAAATGGGACGCGGACCAACGGCCAGAGTTAAGGCGAGTCGACACGCATCGGCTGGGGTGAGAGGCCGGTCCGTTCCGACGGTTCCAGAATAATGCGTCGCCCCGCGTGGACGGGGCATCCTGCCGCGTTGATCGCCCAACGCCGGGGCCCTCCGCCGCGGCCCCTTCGTTCTCCGCCGCTCCGAACGGGCAGGATGCCGTCCGCAGGATCGGAACCCTCTGGCTCCCCCGAATTACCTTATCCCGCTTGCGAACCGAGTCCGCCGGGCTAGGCTGCGCGCCGCCATGAAACTTCCCCGCACGCTCGCTCTCATGTCTCTCTTTTCTCTCCTCTTCGGTCTCGCCCCCGCGGCGCCGCTGGAGATCGGTGCCAAAGCTCCGGTGGTCTCGGCCAAAACCGACGCCGGCACGACGCTGAATCTCGGCGACGTCTACAAGCAGAACAACTACACGCTGGTGTGGTTTTATCCCCGGGCGCTCACCGGCGGCTGCACGAAACAGGGCTGTTCGCTCCGCGACGCCAGCGCCGACCTCAAGAAGCACGGCGTGGCGGTGGTCGGTGTGAGCACGGACTCGGTCGAGAAGCAGAAGGAATTCAAGGAGAAGAACAATTTCGATTACCCGCTGCTCGCCGACACCGACAAGGTCGTCGTCAAGGCCTTCGGCCAGAGTGGCGTCATGATGGCCAGCCGCGAAGCCTACCTGATCGATCGCGCCGGCAAGGTGGTTTACCACGACAAGGGCCAGACCGAGAAGCAGGCCGAGATGGTGCTCGCCTTCCTCAAGACGAAGAAGAGCTGAGGCGTCGTCCGCGCTCCGAAACTTGACCGCCGTCCGGGCCTTGGCCAGGACGGCGGTTTCCTTTTATTCCTTCGCGTCTGAGGGGGAGCCGTTTGTCCTCAAGCGGCTGACGTTCCATCGAGCATTCTGCAGCGCCTTGAGGTCAAGCCGCTCTACCCTTTCAGTGCTTTCGTTTTCATCGGTGGGCTGAAAGCCAACGGCAACGTTGCCTGGAGTTGCCATCGCCAACGCGCCCCGCACCGTCATTCCCATGCGCATCCACCCGCTCTGGGCGCGACTGGTCCTCCTGCTGGTACTTTCCGTCACGTGCGCCGCGGCCAAACCCCGGGCGCGCGACCTAGGTATCCCGTTTTCCGGTACGCCGGGCCCGCTCAACGCCATCACGGACGTCGCCGGCGTCGAGGTTGGCCAGGTCACGCTTATCCGCGGCGAGGGCAAACTCGTCGTCGGCCAAGGCCCGGTGCGAACCGGCGTCACCGCGATCCTGCCGCGCGGCAAGCAATTCACCGGCCGCGTTTTCGCCGCCCGGCACAATCTCAACGGCAACGGGGAAATGACCGGCGCCTCCTGGCTCGACGAGTCGGGCTGCCTCGGCTCGCCGATCCTGCTCACCAACACGCACAGCGTGGGCGTCGTGCGCGACGCCGTCATCGCGTGGCTGCTCAAGCGCACCGCCGGTGGAGGCTACTCGGGTGACATCAGCCTGCCGGTCGTCTCTGAAACGTACGACGGGTTCCTGAACGACATCGACGGCTTCCACGTGAAGCCGGAACACGCCGCAGCCGCTCTCGACGGCGCCACCGGCGGCCCGGTGGTTGAGGGCAATGTCGGCGGTGGCACCGGCATGATCGCTCATCGCTTCAAGGGCGGCATCGGCACCTCGTCCCGCCTGCTTCCGCTCGAGGACGGTGGCTACACGGTGGGCGTGCTCGTCCAGGCCAACTACGGCCGCCGCCCCAACCTGCACATCGCCGGCGTGCCGGTGGGCCGCGAGCTCACCGACCTGGCCCCGACGCGCGGCCCCCAACAGGGCGAAGGCTCGATCGTGATCATCGTCGCGACCGATGCGCCCCTGCTCCCGCACCAGTTGCGCCGGATCGCGCAACGCGCCTCGCTTGGCGTCGGCATCGTGGGCGGGCGCGGCGAAAACAGCTCGGGCGATCTCTTCCTCGCGTTCTCCACTGCCAGCCCGGACGAAATCTCGAAGGAGGAAGGCCTCGCGCAGCTCAGCATGCTGCCGAACGACCGCATCAATCCGCTGTTCAACGCCACGGTCGACGCGACCGAGGAAGCCATCGTCAACGCCCTCATCGCCGCGGAAACCATGACCGGCATCAACGGCAACACCGTGCACGCCCTCCCGCACGACCGGCTCATCGAAATCCTGCGCCGGCACAACGCGCTGGCGCGCTAAACGGGGTCACAACTCATCATCGTGCGACCCCGGCAGTGCCCCAGCCGTCGGGTCGCGGCGCACGCGTTCGATCCAGTCCTTGATCTGCGCGTCCGCCGCAGCGACCGGCCAGGGCGCCGCGACCAGGTCGATCACGCGGAGTCGGCCGTCGCTGCACCGCACGAAGTTCCGCGCGTGCAAATCCGCCACCAGCCACGGTTGGTCACGCAGGAAAAACAACCGCGGGTGATCGCGGTTCGCCCGCAGGAAGCGGGACGGAATCTCGATCAGTCCCGCCGGCAGCGAGCCCGACATGTCCTCGCCCTGCGGCAGCGGCTCGCCGAGGACCTGTTTTGCCACGAGGATGCCCTCGGTCGTGATCGCCACCACCTCCGTCGCCATTCCACCCAGCGCATGGATGAGCAGAAGCTTCTCGAGCAGCCCCCGGTAACCGCCCAGTTCCGCCTCGGCCTGCAGCGCGGTTTCATCACCGGCGCGAAACCCGAACACGCTGCCGACCTGCTTCTCTTCCCGCGGCAGGAAAAACTTGTACACAGATCCGTCCGCCACCGCTTGAAACGCCGACGCCTCGACGCCGCTGTGCAGGTAGCGCAACTGGGCGTTGGGTTCCTCCAGCCAGTGGTCGATGTCCGTCAAAAACCCGAAGTCCTCCAACCGAAGCACCGGCAGCAACACGCGAAACCGACGGATCGCGTCGACCAACTCCGCCCATTCCGGGCCCGCGCTCTCCAGCAGCGCTACTTCGTCTTCGGCGAGGAGGACGAGGTCCCGGTCCGGGTCCGAATGCGCTCGGAAATCGCATTCTTCTGCTGCCGCGCTGAGGCGAGCGAGCGCTTCCAGTCGTCGCTCGTGATCGTCTTGAAGAGCGGCGCGCTGCCCGGGTCCTGGGAGCGACCGGCCTTGGATGCACGTGGGTTTTCCGGTGAAGGCATCTTGCATGGGTCCGGCATGGTCAGAACGTCGATAAGCCGGTCGGGAAAAGCAAAGCGGATTTGGCGGGCGACGGAAAAGAAAACGGGTTGACCGCGGACTTCGTCCATCCGGCGGAGACGATCCAAAGGCCTTGAACATACAAGGTCGGGAAGAACGGGAAGAAGCCCGAGACTCTCTCGCACTTCCCGATCTTCCCGATCTTGTTCCAGCCTGATCGCGGCGCAGCCGCACCGCGCCATCCGCGGTCGACCTCCTCTGTGGTCTCACAACGCCGCCAGCAAACCGCCGTCGATGGTCAGAATCTGCCCGTTGACGAAATCGCTCGCCCGCGAGGCAAGGAACACCGCCGCGCCGGCCAGCTCCTCCGGCTGCCCCCAGCGGCCCGCCGGCGTGCGGCCGCAGATCCATTTGTTGAACTCCACGTTCTCGACCAGCGTCCGGTTCAACTCGGTCATGAAATAGCCCGGCGCGATCGCGTTGGACTGCAAGCCGTGCTTCGCCCACTCGACCGCCATCGCGCGCGTGAGCATTTTCAATCCGCCCTTCGCCGCCGCGTAATTGCCAATCGTCGGCCGCGACACTTCGCTCATCACCGAGCAAATGTTGATGATCTTGCCCGCCCGGCGCGCGATCATCCGCGGCGCCACCGCCCGCGCGACGAGAAACGCGCTGGTGAGGTTCGTATCGAGCACCTCCCGCCACTGCTGCTCGGTCATCTCGGCGAGCGGCGCGCGGCGCTGGATGCCGGCATTGTTGATCAGGATATCGATCGGCGCGAACTCCGCCTCGAGCTTCGCCACCGCCGTCGTCACCGCCGCGCCATCGGTCACGTCGAAGGCCGCCGTCGTCACCCGCACCTCTTCCGCCTGCAACGCCGCCGCCGCCCGGGCCAGCTTGGCCTCGTCGCGGCCGTTCAAGATGATCGACGCCCCCGCTTGCGCGAGCCCGCGCGCCATCGCAAAACCCAGACCTTGGCTGGAGCCGGTGACGAGCGCGGTGCGGCCGGTGAGATCAAAAAGCGGGGAAGCCATGGGTGACGAAAGGAAGGCCGGGAAGACCGGGAAGCGCCAACCAATCTTTTTCCAGCCACCGGTGCGTCCCGCTCAACGCCTCAGCCCGCTAGCGGGCAACGAGGCCGGCGCGCCGGTACCACCTCCTCCACGCGATCAACTCCTACTTGAACTTGTCCCGCATCGCCTGAATGCCCGGGATCTTTGCTACTATGGGGCGGTGCACGGGCTCGAAATACTGCACCAAAGAACGCTGCCGCCGGCCGACGAGGATGGTGAAGATGTAGCCCTCGTGGCCCGGGGCGCGGACCGTCGGGTGATAGCCGCGATCGATCAGGAACGTGTCGCCGTGACGCGTCATCGTCACCACCGGCTCCCGCCCATCCTCATCGTAACAGAACTGCGCCCCGAAGCCGGACTCCGGCCGATAGCGGTAGTGATAAATCTCCTCGAAATCCGTCTCCTCCGGCGGTCGCTCCGTGTCGTGCTTGTGCGGTGGATACCCGGACCAGCAGCCGTCGTCGCCGTACAGTTCGCTGACGAGCAGCCGGCCGGCGCGGCCCGCGCCGTTTTGCCCGAGAATATGGAAGATTCGCCGCCGCGAATGCGTCCCAGCCGAGCCGACCTCGACCATTTCGACCTCCTCCGGCGGAATGCGAAAGGGCGCGAACGGCTGGTCGCACGCCCCGCCCGCCACCGCCACCTCGGTGCCGTCCCGGAGCGCGCGAATCGTCAGGCGCGGACACGTCCCGCAGTACACCGAATCCGCCGGACCATCCCAGATGTCGGCGCGGCGCCCGACGTTCTTGAACTCCTGCGCGCCCGCCGCGACGTCCGCGCGACCCGAGAGCACGACAGCCAACGTCTCACACCCCGGCACCTCGGGCGTCACGGCCTGGCCCGCGTCGAGCCGCACCAGATTGAAATAACTCAGGGTCAAAACGTCCGTCCCCGGCGTGACCAGCGGGGCGTTGCGGTTGTCACCGGCGCGTATTAGCTTTGGCATGACAGTCAGCGGCGCCTGCCCTCCGGCCGCGCCGAGACGGAAAACGTCACGCTCCGCCGGAATAAAGTCGAGTCGGGATCAGGCCTTTCCCCCCCTGGGAGCGCGGACGCCCTCGTCCGCATTTTTCGTGAAGGGCGGACGAGGGCGTCCGCGCTCCCAGGGAAAATCGCCTAGACTACGCCCAGAGCCGCGCCGGGTATCGCCCCACGCGCACGAGCTCCGTGATGGCGGCCTCGACGCGCGGCTTGTCCTCGCGGTAGGTGACGCCAAACCAGGCACTCTCCGTCGGCAGCACGCGCACCGTCGCCTCGCCCCGCGCTATCATCGTCGACACCGCCGCCGGCAGGTAGAACTCGGCCTTCGGCTCGGCGCCGCGCGTCGCGAGAAACTCCCGGAACTGCGCATCGAGTCCGACCGACAACGCCGGCGTGAAGCCCCAGCAGTTCATCGACACCACGGTCTCGCCCGCATACTTGCGCCCCGCGCCCACCTCTTCGGCCGCGATTCCCGACTGCTCCAAGATCGACTGCAACGCGCCCGAGTCATCGACGGTGCACACGCCGCGTGAAACCATGCCGTGCTCGGACAGCGTGTTCGCCAGCCGGAAGCCAACCATGGCGAAACGCGCGGGACGATCGTCCGCCGCCGGCGCAGGCGGGCTGCCCGCCGGACCGAGAAAACGTGCCAGCTGTGCGAACGAATCCGCGCCGTAGAAATCATCGGCGTTGATCACCGCGAAGTTTCCGTTGAGTGCGTCGCGCGCGCACCACACCGCGTGTCCCGTGCCCCAGGGTTTTTCCCGCCCGGCCGGCGGCGTGAAGCCCGGCGGCAGCGCATCGAGCGACTGGAAAACGTAGTCGACCGTTGCCCGCCCCGCGTAGCGTGCCCCGATTTGCTCGCGAAACAGCGCCTCGAAATCGCGCCGGATGACAAACACCACCCGCGTGAACCCGGCCCGCAGCGCATCGAACACCGCGTAATCGAGCACGGTCTCGCCGCCCGGTCCGACCGGATCGATCTGCTTCAGCCCGCCATAGCGGGAACCCATGCCGGCAGCGAGGACGACGAGCGAGAGGGACATCGCCGCGAGCAGAAGCGAACGCGCCTCCCACGGTCAATCCGCGTGTGGGTCAGCTCCCATCGAACCCTCACCGACTACCCTTCCGCCCAGATCCGCCGCTGCCCATCCACGAACCGCCCGACGATCGCCCCATGCGCCACATGCCGGCCGTTCGCGATGCGCTGCCGCGCGCCGACCAGACGTCGCGAATGGCGCGGCGGTCCAGGGAAAAGATCACGTTCGCCAGCAGGCTCCCCGCATCCGCCCCGGCAATCGACGGGTCATAGAGATTCACGGTGAAAAAATCCGCCGGGCGCCCGACCTCCCACGCGCCGCCCGTGGCTCCTAGACAACGCGCCCCCGTCACCG
>JBEIHL010000014.1:0-12852 GCA_040381375.1 Opitutaceae bacterium | reverse complement strand
GGTCCGCGGGACGATGCGTTCGGGCCCGTGATTGCCGCCTATGCGCCGCGATCATGGTGGTGGGCCGGGATGGCCGGATCGAGGTCGCCAACCGCGGGCTCTGCGCCCAGATGGGTTTCGCGCGCGAAGAATTGATCGGCCGGCCGTGGCGGGATTTCCGCGAGGCCGAGGCCAGCGTCGATCCGATCGTGGCGTTGATTGCGTCCCCGTGTTCCGACCGGCCGTGGGAGGGCGAGTGGCGCAACCGGCGCAAGGACGGCACCGTCCGCCCGGTGCAGGGCGTGGTCACGCCGGTGCGGCGGCCCGATCACGCGCTGGCGTGTTTCGTCGTCGTGTTTGACGACGCGACGGAGACGAAGGAACGCGAGGCGGAATTGCGCGAGGCGCGTGATCGCGCCCAGGCCGGAGACCGGGCCAAGGGTCAGTTTCTCGCGACGATGAGTCACGAAGTCCGTACGCCGCTGAACGGCATCGTCGGTTTCACCAGCCTGCTGCTGGACACACCGCTCACGACCGAGCAGCGCGAGTACGTGCAGACGATCCGGATGAGCACCGAGGCGTTGATCCAATTGACGGGTGACATTCTGGATTATGCCCGGATCGAGTCGGGAAAGTTGAAGCTCGATCCGCTGACCTGCGATCCGCGGGAGTGCGTCGAGGACACGCTGGACTTGCTGGCGCCGAAGGCCGACGCCAAACGGATCGAGCTCCTGCATCGCGTGGCCGACGACGTGCCGGCCGCGGTGCTCGCGGATTCCGGCCGGCTGCGGCAGGTGCTCTCCAATCTGATCGGCAACGCGATCAAGTTCACCGACCGGGGCGAAGTGGAAGTCACGGTTCGGCGCCAGCCGCTTGCCGATGAAGCGATGAGTCCTGGCGCGCCCGAGACCTGCCTGCTGGAGTTTGCGGTGCGCGACACCGGCATCGGCATCGCGCCGGAGAGTCACGCGCGGTTGTTTCGCGCGTTCTCTCAGGTCGACGACTCGACGACCCGGCGCTACGGTGGCACGGGGCTGGGCCTCGCGATCTGCCGCAATCTCGTCGAGCTGATGGGCGGTGCGATCGGCCTCGAGAGCGAGCCGGGCTGCGGCTCCACCTTTCGTTTCACGATCCGCGCCAAGGTGTCGGCGCGCGTGCCGCCGGCGCGCAGTCTCGCCGGTCTGCGACTCGGGCTCGTCCTGCAAACTCCGGGCCTGCGCCGCGAAATCACGGATCTCGCGCACGGCTGGCGGGCGAACGTGATCGAGGCGGAGCGGCTCGAGGGGATTGCGGATGCGGAGGCCGATGTCGTGCTCGTGGAGGTCGGCGAGGATGCCGCCAGGGAACTGGTCGCGCGGCCGGCGCCGCTCCTGGCCCTGCCGAGCGAACGGCTGTTCGGACTCGTGCCGATCACACTCCCGAACGACCTGCGCACGGGGCTGCGCGCCCATTTCCGCCTGCTCGTCAACAAGCCGGTGCATCACGTGGGGTTTTTCGCGCTGCTCGCGGGCTCGCTCGGCCAACTGCCGAGCCCGCGGTCGCTGGCCCGGTTTGGTTATCATGTCCTGCTCGTCGATGACGACGCCGTCAGCCAGCTCCTGGTCGAACGGGTGCTCGCTGGTCTCGGTTGCCGCACGATGTCCGTGGGCAGCGCACCGGAGGCGTTGGACGTGTTGCGCGCCCGCGCGGCTGAGTTCGACCTGGTGCTGATCGACGTGCACATGCCGCTGATGGACGGCATCTCCGCGCTGAAGGAAATTCGCGCCGGTCGCGCCGGGACGGCCGCGCAGGGACTCTGGATCATCGCGCTCACCGCGGATGTGCGCGAGGAGCAGCGCGCGCGCGGCATGGCCGAGGGGTTGAACGACTATCTCACGAAACCGCTCAAGCCCTATGACCTCGAAGTGGCCCTGCGCGCCTTCCGGTCGCATCGGGTGCCGCGGACGGCGTAAGCGGCCGATTGGCGTCCTTGGGTTGGGCGCGGTGCCTTGCCTGCCCTCGAAACCCGTTCAGCGCGCGGCCACGGCCGCGTCGATCTGGCGACAGGAGAATTTGAGAATATCGAGTCGCGCAAAACGCTTGTTGTCGGCGGGCACGAGGTGCCAGGGCGAATGGGGGCGATGGGTGAGGGCAAGCATGTCGCCGACCGCCACCTCGTAGGCTTCCCACTGCCGCCGGTTGCGCCAGTCCTCGTGGTTCATCTTGTGCCGTTTGTAGGCGGTCTCCTCCCGGTGGCGGAAGCGCCGGAGCTGTTCCTCCTTGGACAGGTGGAGCCAGAACTTGAGCACGATGGTGCCGTGCTCGGTGAGCTGGGCCTCGAAATCGTTGATCTCGGCGTAGGCGCGCTGCCATTCGTCCGGGCGGCAAAAGCCCTCGAGCCGCTCCACGAGCACGCGGCCGTACCACGACCGGTCGTAGATCGTGACGCGGCCGGCGCGCGGCACGTGGCGCCAGAAGCGCCAGAGATAGTGGTGCGATTTTTCCTCGTCGGTGGGCTTGGCGATCGGGATCACGCGGTAATCCCGCGCGTCGATCGCACTGGTGAGCCGGCGGATCGCCCCGCCTTTCCCTGCGGCATCCCAGCCCTCGAAGACCCAGACGATGGAGCGGCCCAGATCCGCCGCTTCCCGCACCGCGCGATTGAGGCGGCCGAGCCACTTGTCGCGCTTCAGCTCGTACTCGGCTTCGGCCAGATGCTGGTCGAGGGGGAGCCGGCGCAGCCGGCGGAGTCCGGCGGCGTGCAGGGATTTGACGCGGCGCGGCTTGGCCGTCGCGAGCGGGCGGCCATGCGTCAGCAGGTGCGCCTGGAATCGGGAGAGCAGAAGATTGGCGACCGCGACGTTGCGGGCGCGGATGTCGGCGGCGTCGACGATGTGCCATGGCGACGCGGGGCGATGGGTGGCCCGCCGGACCTTCTCCGCGAGCCGGGCGCGGTGCTCGTAGTTGCGGTGATGTTTCCAGTCCTCGGGTGAAACCCGCCAGGCGGTATCGGGATTTTCCTCGAGCTCGTGCAGTCGCGCCAGTTGCGCCGGCTTCGAAAGCCGCAGCCACACCTTCACGATGAGCGCGCCGTCGGCCGCGAGCAGACCTTCGAAATGGGCGAGGTGACGCAGGGTTTCCTGCAGGTGGGCGAGTTCCCTCGGGCGGCGCGGGTCGGAGGCAATGACGTCGGCGTGCCAGCCGCCGGCGTAGATCGCCATGCGCCCGCGGGGTGGGAGCGAGCGCCAGTAACGCCACATCGGCGGGCGCTCGCGCTCCTCGTCGGTGGTGTCGTGGAACGCGAACGTCTCGACGCCGCGCGGATCGAGCCAGCCATTGAGAATGTTGACGACCTCGCCCTTACCGGAGGCGTCGTCCCCGGCAATCACGAGCAGCACCGCAAACGGCGCGGGCTGCAGCGCGACCTGGAGCCGGATCAGCGCCTCGCGCAAGTCGGGCACGCGCGCCTCGTAGTCCCTTTTCGGCATGCGCCGCGGCTCGGTTGCCTTTGCCATGGGTCGACGAAAGGTGGAGACGCGGGACGTGTCGAGCCGGCACCGGGGGAATACGGACAGTCGCCAATAACCTTGGCGCAACGCGCGGGGTCGCGCAGCCTGCGCCGGCTCCGATGGCACCTTCCTCCCCGGCCGAACACACGCGCGCGCTGCTGATGCTGCTCGTGGCGAATTTTTTCTGGGGGCTGAGCTTTCCGCTGATCAAGTCGATCGTTCTGCTGCACGAGAAACTCATCCCGGGGACGGAGGGGACTTGGTTTTCGAGCGTTTATGCCGTGGGCCCGCGCTTCGCGCTCGCCGTGGTGCTGATGCTGCTCCTGCGTCCGCTCGATATCTGGCGCGCCACGCCGCGCGAGTGGCAACAGGGCGTGATGCTCGGCCTCTTTTCCGCGGGGGGCATGCTGCTGCAGAACGACGGCCTGCAGTACACGGCCGCGAGCACGTCGGCGTTTCTCACCCAGTTCTACGCCATCCTGATCCCGGTTTGGGTGGCGGTGCGCAGCCGCCGGAATCCCGGGGCGCTCATCTGGGTCTGCTGTGCGCTGGTGCTCGCCGGGGTCGCGATTCTCGGCCGTTTCGACTGGCAGGAGCTGCGCTTCGGGCGGGGCGAGTTCGAGACGCTGCTGTGCTCGCTGTTTTTCATGGGACAGATCCTGACGCTCGAGCGGAGTGATTTCGCGGACAACCGGCCGATGCCGCTGACCTTCGTCATGTTTGTCACCCAGGCGGCGATCTTCGGGCTGCTGTCCGTGGTGATGGCGCCGAGTGCGAACGCGCTGCTCGTGCCGTGGACTTCGCCGGCGTGGCTGGGGTTCACCGTGACGCTGGCGCTGCTCTGCACGTATGGCTCGTACACGCTGATGAACACGTGGCAGCCGAAGATCACCGCCACCGAGGCCGGATTGATTTACTGCATCGAGCCGATCTTCGGCACGCTGATGGCGCTGTTGCTGCCGGCGCTGTTTTCCGTGTGGGCGGCGATCCACTATCCGAACGAGACGGCCACGTGGACGCTGCTGGTCGGAGGCGGCTTGATCACGATCGCGAACGTGCTGCTGCAACTGCGGCCGCCGGCGAAAGCGTGAGGGTGGAGCAGCGTGTCCTCACGCTGCTTGGTTCGTCGTCGACGACCTCCTGGAATATCAATCCAGCAGCGTAGGGACACGCTGCTCCACCTTAGGTATTCCGCCCGCGGATCGAAAGCAGCGCCCGCGCCGTGACCGCACCGAGCACGACGGCGCCGCCGGCGAGGGCCCACGACGACGGGCGCTCGCCGATGAAGATCAAAACCCACACGGGATTCAGCACCGGCTCGATCACCGGGATAATCACGGCTTGGAGCGCGGTGACGTGGCGGATGGCCCGCGCGTAGAGCCAGTAGGAGACCCCGAGCTGCACCACCCCGAGCGCCACGAGCGCCGCCCAGCCGGTGGAGGGCAGCGCGGGCGCCTGAACAATCGACGGCAGGCCAATCGCGAAGGCGAGCAGGTTGCCGAGGATGATCGATTCCACCGGAGAACCTTCCTTCTGCTTGCGCAGCGCGATCGCGGTCCCGGCGAAACACACGCCGCTGATGACCGCGAGAATGTCGCCGTCGAGGTGGCCGAGCGTCAGGCTGTCCTTGAAAAACATGGCCATGCCCGCGAGCGCGAGGGCGATCGTGATCCAGTCGGCTCGCGTCGCCTTTTCGCCCAGCAACCAGGCGCCGAACAACGCGACCCAGACCGGTGCGGTGTACTGGAGCAGGATGGCGTTGGCCGCGCTCGTGCGCGTCGTGGCGACGCAGAAGGTCACGGTGCAGCCTGCGTAACCGAGGGCCCCGAGCAGTTGGGCGCGCGAGAAGTGGAAGTGCAGCCTGCCATTCGTCACCAGGAGGAACAGCGCGGCGATCAGACCGCGTCCCCCTGCGACGGCCAGCCCCGGCCAGGACTCCGCGACGTACTTGATGAGCACGCCGGCAAAACTCCAGCAGAGTGCGGCGCCAACGAGTTGGAGGACGGAGCGGGTGTGGACGGAGTTCAAACGGGGAGGAGTTGAAAGTTGAACGCTGAAAGTTGAAAGCCGGATTCGGGCCTCGCGGTGGAGCGGCCTGACCCCAGGCGCTGACGTCGGGAAGGAGCAAGGCAAGCGAAGCTGGCGGCGTGGGCGCCCGGCCTGAAAGCAGCCTGGGGACAGGCTGCTCCACCTTGGATGACTTCAGGCCTCGACGGCGCGGGTAGGGGCCCGACCCGGAGGCTGCGGCAGCGGATTCCGCAGCACCCGGTGATTCACCGGGCGCCGTTGGTCGGCGGTCAGCGGCGGCAGGTCCGGGAGACTCGCCGGGGTTTGTTCGCGCAGCCAGAAGCGCGCGAGGGCCCGGAAATCGTCCCAGCGCTCCGCAATAAAATGGTCGCGGCCGGTCATCGGCGCACCGTCACCGAGCAGCGGTCCGACCTGGGCGACCTGGCGCAGCAGGCTTCGCCACTCGGTCAGCAGACGGTCGATGTCACCGCGGCCGGCCGACTCGACTTCGTCCAGGACCTGCCGCGCCCGCGCGCCCTCGGCGACGAGGGCGCGCACCGATTCGCTCGCCCCCGAGCCGTACTGGATCGGCACGCCTTCGTGCAGCCAGCCTTCGATCGACAGCCGGCGGTAGGCGCGCGTGCAGGCATCCGAGAGCCGCCCGATCCAGCGCGGATTCGTGCCGGAAAAGCGGTCGTTGGCGAAAAGGTTGGCGGCGTCGAACACCAGGTCGTCGAGCGGATAGCGCCGGTCCTCGAGCGCCGCGGCGAGGGCGAGGCCCTCCGGGCCGAGGAAGAAGGACACGATCTCGCCGCGCACCGTGAGCCGGAGCCGGCGGTCGAGCACGCCGGTGCGCTGCCATTGCCAAAGCAGGGTGGGAGTCGGCGACAGCGCGAGGCAATCGGCGCGGAGCGCGCAACCGGGGCAGCCGGGAAACGGATTGCGTTCCCGGCGCACCAGCCGCGCGCGGCCTGTATCCGTGGATTCACCACACGGCAGGGACGCCGCCGGCACGTCCGCGGTGGCCTCGGCACCGAGCGGTATCCGTTCCTCGGCGAAAAAGCGCGTGGACTCGGTCCGGGCGAGCTCGGCCGCATCGCGGCCGCGGCGGAGCTGGCGCAGGAACAGCGCCCACGGCAGCGGCGCGGCGCGCTTGAGCCGCAGCGGCTCGGCCCGGCGCAGGCGGGGGGTGCTGGTGCTGACGAGCACGTAGCCGCGTTCGTCGAGGCCGCGGCGTCCGGCGCGACCGATCATCTGCAGCAGGTCGTGGGGCGGAATCTCGTGGTCGAGATGATCGTGACGGAAACCGCCGGCCGTGATCAGCACGGAGCGCAGCGAGAAGTTGATGCCGGCACTGAGTCCGAGGGTGGCGACCACAGCGCGGAGTTGGCCGGCCTTCGCGAGCGGTTCGATCGCGCCCGCGCGCTGCGCGTAGCTGAGGCCGCTGTGGTGGTAGGCCACGCGCCGCGCGAGCAGCTTGGAAAGCTTAGGGCCGCAAAGCTGTTCCTGTTCGGGCGTAAGCGTAAGGGCATCGGCCAGTGGAAGCTCGCGCGCGAATTGCCGCGCAAACCGTTCCGCGTCTGCGCGATGCGGTGCAAAAACGAGGACCGGTCCGAGCCCTTCGCGCAGGGCGCCGGCAACGCGTTTTGGCCAGAAACCCTCAATGCTGCGGGGCAGACCGTGCACCAGGTCGTCGACTTCGACTTCCTCGAGGGGCACGGGACGCTCGAGGTGCTGGACAACCTCGACGGAACGGCCGAGCCGGCGCAACCACGCGGCCACCTCGCCGGGGTTGGCCACCGCCCCCGATAGGAGGAGGAGCTGCAGGGTGCGCGGGGCCGCGAGCAGCACGCCTTCGTAGTGGTTGCCGCGTTGGGCGTCGGCGAGCCAGTGATACTCGTCGACGACGAGCAGTTGGAAGGCCGATGCCCGGACGTCGCGGCCCGGCGAGCCGATGACGCCGGGGGAGGCCGCGCCCAAGATCAGGCCCTGCACGGCTTCGAGGGTGCCGACGACGATCGGTGCCCCGGGGTTCACGCAGAGGTCGCCGGTCATGATGCCGACGTCCCAGTCGCGGGCGCGCCATTCCGCGTACTTGTCGTTGGCCAACGCCCGGGTGGGTACGGTGAAGAGCGCGCGTTTCGAGAAACTCGTCTGCTCGGCCCAGCGCTCAAAAATGTAGGTCTTTCCCGCGCCGGTCGGGGCATCGACCACGACGTCGCGGCCCGCCCGGAGGGCACTCAACGCCAACGCCTGCCACCGATCAGGCAGCATCAGCTTCTGCAAGCCGGCAAAGGCGTCGGACAACACGCCGGCAGCCTGCGGCGGACTTGCTCCGGGTCAAACCGCCGGGTGCGCGAGTGGACAAAAAAGAGCGCGGCGGCCTTTGGGGCCGCCGCGCCGTGCACGATACCGTTTCCTCGGAATCGGTGTTGGAAAAGGCGTTTACGCAGTCCGACGAGCCCGATCAGGCCCAGCGCGAACAGCGCGAGCGACGAACCCGCGTCCGGGACGGTGTTGTTCGGCACCCGGGGGGGTGGTCGTAACCGTGAGACCGGAAATCGTGGACTCGTTGACCTTATTGCCCGAGTTGTCGCGGTCGGCGGCGATGATCAGGTAGTGCCACTCGGTGTTGCTCCCGACCGCGAGGTTGTGGCTGCCGGGACCGGTGCCGTTAACCGCGGTGCCACCGGTCGACGAGAGCGCGCAGGAATTGTTGAGCCAGTAACGGAAGTCGCAGTCCGCGTTGTTGGACACGTAGCCGATCGAAACCGAATTCACGTCGGCGGGAACCGGCGTGAAGGAGAACTTCAGGTAGTCGATCCAGCCGCCGCTGTCCTCGGTGTGGCGGTCGCCGTTACCGCTATTCGTCACGCCGAGACCGCCGCCGTTATACTGGCCGACCTTGGCGTTGGCGTCCCAAGCCGAACACGACCAACTGTGTGCCGTGACGGTGACCGTCAGCCCGTCGACCGTGTAGGTCTTGGACGAGGTGGGACCGCTATTTCCCAAGGTGAAGTTGAACGTGATGGCGGACGCCGAAGTCGCGAGAGCGAGCGAGAGTCCGAGCACGGAAAGAAGGTTGGAGGTCTTGATGATGATAAGGTGGGTTAGGATCTACACGCCAGTATCACACGCATCATGCTCAAGGTATGCAGTCTAGATTAACGACTGATGCACAAAATATAAGAATACTACGTATTCCCAAGGAGTACGGTTTAATGCCTGGAAAGATATAACGAAAGGCGACACTCGCAGGCACTTTTCACCGGTCTCGGCTCGCGCTTTTCTCCGGATCGTACCGAGTAGAGGTCTAGGAGCTCCCCATGCCATCGACTCATCCCCACGCCACCCGATCGAAGATGTGCTCTCGTTTGGGTCGGACTCCGCATTCTGCTTTCTGGGGCCGGATCCCCGCGGCGCTGGCGGGAATGTTCGGGGCGGTGGCAACGAGCGTTGCCGCGGCCACCGGTGAGCCGGCCCTGATTCTTACGGGTGGGAAGATCGTCCTGGCCGATGCCCGCGGAACCGTGGCGGAGGCGATGGCGATCGCGGACGGAAAAGTGCTCGCGGTCGGAACGGCGCGGGAGATCGGTGCGCTGGCGGGGCCGCGGACTCGCACCGAGACCCTGGCGGGGCGCACCGTACTGCCGGGGCTCGTCGAGGCGCACGTGCACGCTTTGCGGGCCAGCGTGGCGTCCCTGCGCGATCCCTATGCCGATTTGCGTTCGATCGCCGAGATTCAGGCGTGGATCCGTGATCGGGCGAAAGCGGTGCCGGCGGGGCAGTGGATCCGGGTGCCGCGCAACGAAATCACCCGCCTGCGCGAACGCCGGCATCCGACCGTGGCGGAGCTCGATGCGGCCTGCCCCACGCATCCCGTCGTGTTCGAGGCGGTGCGGAAATACGTGTTCAATTCCTCCGGTTGGCGCGAACTCGGACTGGCTTCCGGCGCGCCAGACGCGGCCGACGCACGCGTGATCCGCGACGAAGCGGGGCGGCCGAGTTTTCTCGTCACCACGTCGCCCCGGCTGACCTCCCGCTTCGCCCCGACCGCCGCGCCCACGGCCGCGGAACGGGAGGCGGCACTTCTCCAACTGCACGCCAATTATCGCGCGGCGGGCATCACGACGATTTTCGAGCGCGGGTCACGGCTCGAGGAGTATCGCGAGTACGAGGCGCTCGAACGGGCGGGCAAACTCGGCCTTCGCACGCGCTTCACCCTCTCGATGCCGTTCCGGAGCGGCGCGGAGGTCGCGAAGTTTGTCGCCGACCAAGGCCTCCGGCCCGGCGCCGGGAGCGAATGGCTGGCGATCCGGACCCTGAAAATTGTCGCGGACGGTGGTATTCATTGGGGCAATACTTACCTCAGCGAACCGTATGGTCCGAAGCGCAGTGCGTTCTATGGCCACGACGACCCGGCCTACCGTGGCGATCTCGTCCTGACCGCTCCCGTGATGCAGGATGTGTTCACGGCGGCCGCCAGGCTCGGTTGGCAGATGATCGTTCACGTGACCGGCGACGCCGGTACGGATGTCGTGCTGCAGGCGATGGAGGCGACCCATCGCAGCGTTCCGCTGACCGGCCGCCGGTTCATGCTCACGCATTCCTATTTCCCCACCGCCGATCTCGCCCGCCGGGCGGCGGCTCTTGGGATGGGCATCGACACCCAGGTGTACACCTATCACCGCGACGCGCCGGCGATCCACGACGTGTACGGCCCGGCGTGGGCCGAACGGTTCATCGGGGTGGGCACCTGGCAGCGGGCCGGAGTGCCGGTGGTGATCAGTTCCGATCACATGGTTGGCTACGACCGGAACCACGGCATGAACGCCTACAACCCCTTCATCGCGCTGCAGGCGGCAATCGACCGGCGCGACGAGGCAGGCGTGGTGCATGGCGCGGATCAAACGCTCACGCGACTGGAGGCATTGCGGGCGTTCACCTACACGCCCGCCTGGTGCAACTTCGAGGAGGATCGGGCCGGCACGCTCGAGCCCGGCCGGCATGCGGACTTCATCGTGATCGACCGCGACTACCTCACGTGTCCGGTCGATCAGATCCGCGACACGCAGGTGCTGCGGACGGTGATTGCGGGGAAGACCGTGTTCGCGCGGTAGGTGGAGCAGCGTGTCCCCACGCTGCTGGCGTGAGGCGGAGCAATCCGGTCGTGGAGGGCAAATTCCCTGAAACCCGCGTGGGCACACGCGGCACCACCTGTTTTGCGGATGCCTATTTCACGGCTTCGAGCACGATGCCGGGCGTGAGCAGTTCCGGCAGGATCGCAGGTGCCTCCTGGCCGGGTTTCCAGATCAGATTAAATGGCACGGCCGAACGCTGGTAGGCAGCGAGCTCGGCGGTGATGCGCGGATCCTTGTTCGTCCAGTCGGCGCGGAGCGTGGCGACTTTCTTCTCGGCAAACGTCTTCAGCAGTTCGTCCGAGCCGAACACCAGTTTCTTGTTCGTCTGGCAGGTCGCGCACCAGCGGGCGGTGAAGTCGACGTAGATCGTGCGGCCCTCGGCGCGCAGTTTCGCCACCGCCTCGGGACTCCACGGCTCCCACACGACCTGCGGCACCTCGCCGGGTTTGGCCGCCCCGGCCTGCAGATCCCGCGGCCAGCCGAGCCAGAGGCCGAAGGCGCCCACGACGACGAGCCCGATGATGCCGAACCGGGCGCGGCCGGGGCTGGCCCCGGGGGCGTTCCAGCGGCCGTAGATCCAGACCGCCATCGCGATCAGCACCAGGCTGAACAACACGCCGCGGAAGCCCTCTTCGTTCGTCTGCGCCGCCAGCACCCAGATGAGGTATCCGACGGTCGCATACAGTGGGAAGGCCATGAACTGCTTGAATGTCTCCATCCACGCGCCCGGCCGCGGCAGCACCTTCACGGCCTGCGGAAAGATCGAGAGCAGCAGGTATGGCATGGAAAGCCCGAGCGCGATCACGGTGAAGATCGTGAACGACTCGAGCAGCGGCACGGCGAGCGCGGCGCCGAGCGCGGGCGCGAGGAACGGCGCGCTGCAGGGCGTCGCCACCGCGGTCGCCAGCACGCCGGTGAAGAAGGAGTCGGTGTATCCGGATTTCTGTTGCTGCATCCACGGGGCGTTCGACACCGCCGCGGTCGCGCCCAGGCCGAACTCGAACACGCCGCTCATGTTCATCCCGAACACCAGCAGCAGCACCGCAAGGGCGTACACGAAGCCCGCCGATTGCAGTTGGAAGCCCCACCCGAGCTGTTCCCCGCCGGCCCGGAGAATCGCGAGGGCTCCGGCGAGCGCCCAGAACGAGATCAGGACGCCCATCGTGAACGTCACGCCGTGCGCGACGATCTTGCTCCGCTGCTGGCCGGCTTGGTTCACGAAGCCGAGGATCTTGAGTCCGAGCACCGGAAACACGCAGGGCATCAGGTTCAGAATCAGGCCGCCGAGAAACGCGAGCAGCAGGGTGCCCGGGAGTCCGCCGCCGGCCGCTCCCGCGACGGGGCTCTGGTCGTTCGCTCCCGCGCCCGGAGCCGCGGCCGTGAAGCCGGTCACCACCCGCAGTCCGCGCAGGAGCCCTCCCGGCAGCCAGCCGTTTTCCGAGGTCAACACGCCGACGAGCTGGGCCGGGGGAGTGGCGGGACCGGTGGTGGAGACCGGCAGCGTGAGGACGAAGCCGCCGCGGCCATCGGGTTTCACGACCTGAGGCAGGTCATAGGCGATCAGGCCGTCGTCGGAGAAAAAGTGGATCTTCTGCGGCGTGTGCCCTCCGGGCTGCGCGGGCGTGATCGTCACCGTGACCGCCTGCGCCGTGCGCGACGCCCGGACCGTCCAGGCGGGATCGGCGCGCGGCAGCCCGGCGACGGTGGCGCGGATTTTTTCCCCGTACGCCGGGTCGGCTCGCGGGGCGTCGGCTGTCACCGGCAGCGTGAGGCTGACGGGGGCGCTGCCGGGAATGCACACGTCGGCGCACATCAGCCAGTCGGCCACCGCCGTGAGATCAACGCTGGTGCCCGGCGGCAGGTCGGCGGGCGGCGTGAGCGTGACCGGGAGAAACAGTTCACCCTCGTACCCGTTGCCGACGACGTTGGCCTTGCTGTCTTTCAGAATCATCGGCGCCGGCCATTGGATGCCGCCGGCGGTCCACCCGGCGGGCAGTTTCCACTCGAGGGAAGTCGGCAGGCCGGTGCCCGGATTGGACCAGTACGTGTGCCAGTGCGGTTCGTGGACCAGCCGGAGCGCGACGGTGAAGGCCTTGCCGGGCTGGATGGCGGTGTCGGCCGCCACCAGGGACGCCTTGACCTGGGCGGGTCGCGCGGCGGCGGCCCGTGCGTGCGATCCGAGGAGCAGCGGAAGGACGGCGAGCGCGACAACGGACAACAGGCGGCGGATCGGCATG
>JBEIHL010000013.1:0-13036 GCA_040381375.1 Opitutaceae bacterium | reverse complement strand
CTCTCGCTTCCATGACGGTAGCATGCATGGTCTACGTTGGTTTGCCCTCGTCCTTCTGCTGAGTGCACCGCTTTTCGCCCAGGCGCCGAAGGCCAAGCGTCCGCCGAATCCCTCGCTCGCGCCGATCGAGGACGTCGCGGGCCTGCCGCGCGTGCTGCTCATCGGTGATTCGATCTCGATGGGTTACACGCTGCCCGTGCGGCAGCGGCTCGCCGGCCGCGCCAACGTGCACCGCATTCCCACCAACGGCGGGCCGACCAAGAACGGCGTCGCCCGCCTCGACGCCTGGCTCGGGACCGGCCGGTGGGACGTGATCCACTTCAACCATGGCATCCACGACCTGCGCTTCATGGACGACGGCCAGCGTCAGGTCGGTCCGGCGGACTATGAGGCCAACCTGCGGAAGATCGTCGCGCGGTTGAAACAGACCGGCGCGACGCTCGTCTGGGCCACGATCACGCCGATCCCCGACGGCGAACTCAATCCGCCGCGGCGCTTCGGCTCCGTGGCTGAGTACAATGCGATCGCCGCGCGGGTCATGCGGGAGAACGGCATCCGGATCAACGATCTGAATGCGCACGTCACGCCGCGCTTCGCCGAGCTCCAGACGCCGCGCGACCTGCACTACCAGGCGGCTGGCTACGAGTTCCTCGGGGAGAAAGTGGCCGCGGAAATCCTCGCCGTGCTCCGGCGGCCGTAAGGGCGGTGCCATCGGGGTGGAGCCGCTTGTCCCCAAGCGGCTGACGTTCGACCGATTCATCGGCCGCGGATCGAGGACAAGTCGCTCCACCTTTCAGTGTTTTCGTTTTCATCCGTGAATTGAATGCGAACGCAATCGGTCCGCTAAGGGCTTGTTTGCGGCGATGAAATCGCCAACTAACGCCCCATGGCGCGTCGCTCCCACCGGTCCCCGATTCCGCTTCCGCGCGGCGCGGCGAAGTTTGTCGTGCTGGCCAACCTCGTGGTCGCCGTGCTGCTGGGGGGCTGGTACGTGTTCCAGCCTGCCCCGCGCCAGCAGGAGGTGCGTCGGCTGGTCGAGAATGCCTTCGAGCGCGACAAACAGGTCTCGGCCCTCGATGTCGCCTGGGACGTCTGGCAACTCTACTATGCGCAGAGCGCCACGGGGAAGATCGCGCCGGGCGACCGTTCGCTCGTCTACGGCGGCGAGCCGCGTCCGCTGCCGGCGGGCGGGGCGGCCCCGGCGTTTCGCGTGCTGGTCAACCGGGGCTATGTCGTCGGCTACAGCGACGCGCTGGGCAATCCGCTCTGGGCCGCGTACCGCGTGCCGGATCTGCCGACGTTGCCGCGGCCGGCGCCGCGGCCGGAAAAGTTTGAGGTCGACCGGCGGACGTCGGCGCGGGTGGCGTCGGATGTCTATGCCGGCAGCGGCTACGACCGCGGTCACCTTGCTCCGAACTATGCGATCGCCACCCGCCACGGGTCGCAGGCCCAGCGCGAGACGTTCCTGATGTCGAACATCACGCCGCAACTCCGCGCCCTCAACGGAGGGCTCTGGCGCGAACTGGAGATGAAGATCGCGACCAGCTACCCCGCGCGCTACGGCGAGGTGTGGGTGTTGACCGGCCCGGTGTTCGGCGCGCAACCGCGGCAATTGCGGGGCGCAGTGGCTGTGCCCGAGGCGTTTTTCCTCATCGTGGTCGACGAACACGAAGGCCGGCTGCGCACGCTCGCGCTGCTCGTGCCCCAGGAGGTTCCAGCGTCGGCCGATCCTGAGCGCTATCTGACGACGATCGACGAAATCCAGCGTCGCACGGGGTTGGATTTCCTCGCCGAACTCGACGATGCCTCGGAACGACAGGTCGAGCAGGTGCGCGCCGCCCGCCTCTGGTGACCGCCACCCATCGGGAGGGCGACGTTTTTGCACTGGCTGCGCGGATGCGGGCGCGCATCGTGGCACCGTTAGGAGCCTTCGACCTCAACCCCTGCCTGCACCATGTTCACGTCGTTTCGTCTTCCCGTCGTCCTGCTGCTGTCCGTGCTGGCGTCCGTTGCCCACGCGGCCGGCGCCCCCAAGCCGCTCAAGGTCCTGCTCATCACGGGCGGGTGCTGTCACGACTACGAGAAACAGAAGGACATCCTGAAGGCCGGACTCGAAAAGCGCGCGCGGGTCGTGGTCGAGCATATGCACACGCCGGACAAAACCGTGAAGCCGCCGCTGGCGTGCCTCACGAATCCGGACTACGCCGCGGGCTACGATCTCGTGATCCATGACGAATGCGCGGCGGGGATCGACGATCCCGCACTCGTGCAGAACGTGCTCAAACCGCATCGCGACGGCATTCCCGCGGTCGTGCTGCATTGTGCGATGCACAGCTACCGGGTGGTGCCGGACTTCGCCCGCCCGCAGGCGCCGGGTTCGCCGGGCGCGCTCTGGTTTGATTTTCTCGGGCTGCAGTCGAGCCGGCACGGACCGAAGGAGCCGGTGACTATCCGGTTTACGGATACGTCGCATCCGATCACGCAAGGGCTGCAGGGTTGGACGACGGGCCCGGAGGAGCTGTACAACAACGTGCAGGCGCCGAAGGTTTACCCGACGCATCGTTCTCTCGCGACCGGACATCAGACGGTGACGAGCAAGGCGGGCAAGAAATCCGATGAAGAGGCGGTCGTGGTGTGGGCGCATGAATATGGGCCGAAAAAGGCCCGCGTCTTCGGCACCACCCTCGGCCATTTCAACGAAGCCGTCGAGGATCCGCGCTTCCTCGACCTCGTCACCCGCGGGCTGCTCTGGGCCGCCGGCAAACTCGGTCCGGACGGCAAGCCGGTGGCAGGCTACGCGGCCGCGAAGCCCTGATTTCCTCCTTCGAAACTCCGCTTGTTGATCTCTGGGGCGCAACGCTGGGTCCAGTTTCTGACGGGCACGGCCGAAACCCGTTTTTGGGGCCTCGGCTGGTAGGGAACTGTCTTTTATGATCTCCCCTTCCATTCCTATCGATCCGTCCGGTGGGCGCGGCCGGATGGCCCGCGGGCCGCGGCTTTGGCAGTGGTTCGCGTTCGCCCTCGCCGTCGCGGGGCTGGTGGGCGTCGCTTTGGGCGGAGAGCCGCCGCGAACGTTCCGCCAGCACACGCGCCCCGCCGGGAGCCATCCGCTCATGGCAAGGCAGGCGGAGTTCGATCTGCCGTCGCTTCTCCAGCGAAGGGACGGTACGCCCATTCGCACGGCGCCGGAGTGGGCGGAGCGCCGCGCGGAGCTGGTGCGAGAGTGGACCCACATCCTCGGCAAGCTGAAGCCTGATGCGATCGACCAGCAATGGTTCGGCGATGCGAGTGCGGCACGCATCCAGGACGTCTCCGAACAGGAGGGTTACACCCGCATCTCCCTCACCATTCCGATCGAGAAGGATTTCCAACAGCCGCATCTGCTCCTGATTCCCAAGGGCCGGGGCGCGGGGCCGTTTCCCGCCGTGATCGCCTGGACGAGCACGTCGCCGGATTACACGAAGCCCGAGGAATGGTGGGGTGCATGGCTGGCGCGCCAGGGCTATGTGGTGCTCTCCGGCTGGTCCTTCATCCGCCACTACCGCGATGGACGCGATCTTCGGCAGAAGGTGAACGAAGCCGTCTACGACCGGTTCGGCCGCTGGCTGCCGCTGGCGAAGATGGTGCACGACGTGCAGCGCGAGGTGGAGTTCCTGAAATCCCGGCCGGAGGTCGACGCGACGCGCCTCGGCTTCATCGGGTTTTCGCTGAGTGCCAAGACAGCACTGTACGTCGCGGCCTTTGCGCCGGAGATTTCGGCGACGGTTTCGATCGATCCGGGCGTGCCTCTGAACGGCAGCACCAACTACGGCTCGCCGTGGTACCTGGACTGGCAGTGCCCGTTCGATGACATCGCCACCCCCACCTATCCGGATCCGAAATTCCGAAACACGGTCTGGAGCCTGCTGGATACGGATCCCGGCCGACCCGGCTTTGAGCGGGATCATCACGAACTGATGGCCCTCTGCGCGCCGCGGGCGCTCCTGGTCATCGGCTGCAGCACAGACCTGGAATCCGCGCCGCATTCGGATGATCGGCAGACCATCGGCTACATCAACCGGGCCCGGGAGGTCTACGAACTGCTCAAGATTCCGGAGCGCTTCGAATACGCCGCGCTCACCGGCGGACACCGGGCAGTGGGCCCCGACCTCGATCCGCACTGGCAGCGGTTCTTCGAGCGATGGCTCAAGGAAACTCCGCTCCGGACGACCCGCTAGGCCCAACGAAGCTGCGTGTGAGCGCAGGCCATTCGTGCATTCCGACGTGCCTTCGGCGTCGCGCAGCCGCCTTTGGTTACGGCTTCGCCGCGCCTGGAGCCTCGACGTTCCCGCTCGTTTACGTCCGCCTCCGAAATCGCTATCGGCCGCCGACGCCCGCCCGCCGCCAGTCGCTCCAGCGCCACCCGCATCGCGAGATAGTGGTGGTGCCCCGCGTGGTGGAGTTCCTAGGAGGAAACTGCATTTTCCGGGTGATCGGATCGGGAGGCAGGGGAGGGTGGCTATTCGGGACAAGACCTGGACCCTATCGACCCTGCGTTCCACTACAGGACTGATCATGAAAGCCGTCCTCCAGACCAAATCCGGTCCACCCGAAGCTCTCACCTTCGCCGAGGTTGACCGGCCGGTCCCCGGGTAGCGGGAGTTCCTTATCCGCGTTCATGCTGCCACCGTCGCCATGGGCGACGTCATGCTCCGGAAGCTTCCCCGGATTCTTCTCCACGAGGTCGGGGCGTTCGTTGGGTTCAAGCCCAAGATCATCGCGGGAGTGGAGATCGCTGGTGAAGTGATCGCGGTGGGCGATGGGGTGACAAGGTTCTGCGTCGGCGACCGCGTGTTCGGCACGACCACCGGCCTGAGGACGGGAGCGTATGCGGAATACCTGTGCATTCCGGAACAGTGGAAGCTCGGCGTGGTGATGAAGATCCCTGCGCCGTTGTCGTACGAGGACGCGGTTACCCTTCCCGTCGGCGGCATGACGGCCCTTCAACTCCTCCGCTGGGCAGGCGTGAAAGCCGGTCAGCGCGTGCTCGTGTACGGCGCTTCGGGATCCGTCGGGACGTATGCCGTGCAACTGGCCGTCCAGATGGGGGCGACGGTGACCGGCGTGTGCAGTGCGGCGAACCTTGAACTGGTGCGCTCGCTGGGTGCGGCGTCGGCCATCGACTACACCCGGGAGGATTTCGCCGGGATGGGCGCGAAGTACGACTTCGTCTTCGATGCCGCCGGCAAGATCTCACGATCCCGCGCCAAGCCGGTTCTGGCTCCCGGTGCCCGGTACGTGTCGGTGAAGTCCCCCACGAAGGAGGTGCTGGAGGAGCTGGAGCAGCTTGCCGTCCTTGCGGCCAAAGGACTGATCAAGCCCGTTGTCGACCGTCGGTATCCGCTGGATCAGGTCGTTGAGGCGCACCGGTACGTGGAGTCACGCCGCAAGCGAGGGAATGTGATCATGCGGATCGTTGAGGGAGTTTGAAGGCGGTCAGGATGCCCGCCTGTAGGTGTAGGCCCCATACGGCTGGAGGGCGGGCGGTGATAGTGTTACCCGGTGAAAGCCGTCTCCACCGGTTCCGCCGTCACCGCCCGGCCGTTTTCCCCTCCGCGTATTCGCCATCTGGAGACGGGTTGGAGCAATGCGTTCCTGCGGACGGCCGACCGGGTGCTGCACCGGGTCCTGTTCGATTTCCTGGCGGGCATCGGCGTCTGGGTGGCCGTGCTGGCGCTGCGCCAAGCGCGCCGGTCCTCGCGCCGGTACCTGGCCGCGATCCTCGGGCGGCCGCCTTCCCTGCTGGAAGTGTGGCGCCACTTCATGGCTTTTACCGCCGTGCACCTGGTGCGCCTGCGCGTGGCGGGCGGGCGCCTTCACGATTGTCGGGCAGCGTCCGGATGCGAGGCGTTCGCCGGGCTCATGGCCTCGGGCCGGCCGGCGCTGCTCGGCACGTTTCACATCGGCAGTTCCGACCTGATGGGTTTCTACCTCGGACGCTTTCGCCGCCATGTCCACATGGTGCGCTTTCGGCTGGGCGATCCCGGCTTCCTGCGTCAGCTCGTCGACCGGTGCAGCGCGTGGGTCACCTTCATCTGGGTGAACGAAAAGGGGAACCTGCTGTTCGCGCTCAAGCAGGCCGTCGAGTCGGGCGGTTCGATCGCGATGAAGTGTGACCGGGTTGGCTACAGCGCCAAACTCGAGGCGTTCGATTTTCTGGGGGCGCGGCGGTCTTTTCCGTTTACCATCTATCATCTCGGCGTGATGTTCGGTCGCCCGGTGACGTTCTGCGTGAGCCTGCCGGTCGGGCGGGACGAATCGGCGGTGCACGGGTTCCCGGTCTTCGAGACCGACGGTGCCTCACGCGAGGAAAACTTGGCGCGGGCCCGGGCGCACTTCCAGGCGGTGCTCGTCGAAGTCGAGTCGCTGCTGCGCGCGAATCCGTATCAGTGGTTCAATTTCGGCGACCTGAATCCGGTGGCGGCGGCCGCAGTGGTGGCGGCGCGCGGCCGGAACGGCGGGGTGGGGAAAGGCCCCATTGAGCGCGCGACGCGGGAGGATTACCCTCCCGCGTGAACCTCATAATCGTGCTCTTGGTCCTGCTTCTCCTGTTCGGCGGCGGCGGGTTTTACTTCGGCGGTCCTGCCATCGGTGGCGGGGCGCTCGGCTTGATCCTCGTGATTGCCCTCATCGTCTATTTGACGGGCGGCGGCCGCACCCGGAGTTGACCGGTCTCGGGTGGCGCTCCCACGGCATCACGCCCGGAGTATCCTCCGGGCGCGTCGATCGTCGTCGCGATACGGATCGCGACGGATCGACGGCCGAAGCGGCATTCGCGTCAGACTCCGAGGTCCTTCTCTGAGGGCAGGACGAAGGGCTTGCGGTACTCGCGCGTCAGGAGCGTGTTCGCGGCAGCGTTCCCGATGAACTTTTCCTGACCGGGCTCGATTTGCAGGAGCGGGCCCAAGGTGAGCTTCGTGGCTTCGACGTCGACTTGGTTGTCCGCGAGGTGCCGGCGCGTGCGCGCGAATGTCTCCATGACATCGTCGTGCACCTTGAGTTTGCCCAGTTGCTGCTCGATCTCGCGCGGCGCGGCGGGCTTTCCCAGCCGCCAGGAAATGTTGGCGGCGTGGATGAGGGCGGTCGACTGGTGGCCCTCGAGAATGTCGGCCTTCAAGTCCGAAACCTGGCGCGTGCGCATCGCCTGGAGGAAATTGGCGAAGTGGTTGTCGCTCTTGCCGTCGAAGGCGCGAACCAGCTTTCCTTTCAAGTCGAACAGCGACGTGTCGGCGATGATGCCCTCGGTGCCGAAGAAGAACCACCCGTTCTTGACGTCCGGGTGATAGGGCTCGCTCTTCAACCCGCGGGTTTCCGTGACGATCGTCTTGCCGCCGAAATCGAGGATCGCGACCTGCGTGTTCGGGGTTTCGCCCGCGTCGGAATAACCGACGCGTCCGCCGTAGCTCAGCACCGAGCGGCCCAGGCCCGTCACGCCGAGACCCCAGCGGCAGATGTCGAGGCCGTGAATGTTGTTGTTGCCGATCTCGCCGTCGCCGGTGTCCCAGACCCAGTGCCAGTCGTAATGAAAGTTCGGCCGGTTGATCGGTCCCATCGAAGCCGGGCCTGCCCATTGGTTATAGTCCACGCTCGCCGGAATCTTCCCGGGCGTGGGTCCGCCGATCGATTTGCGCGAACCGTACATGATGCTGCGCGCGAGCTTCACCTCGCCCAGCTTGCCTTCCTGCATGTACTGCACGGCCGCCGCGAGCGGACCCCGCGAACGGTTTTGCGTGCCGCCCTGGCAGATGCGGCCGTAACGGCGCGCGGCCTGCACCATCCGCCGGCCCTCGACGATGGTATGGCTGACGGGTTTCTCCACGTAGACGTCCTTGCCGGCCTGCATCGCCCAGACGGCGCTGAGCGCGTGCCAGTGGTTGGGCGAGGCGATGAACACCGCGGCGACGGACTTGTCGTCGAGTACCACGCGCACGTCCTGCACGGCCTTCGGTGCGCGGCCGCTCTTGGCGCCGATAGTGGCCGCAAGTTCGGCGGCGCGATCGCGATCCGGATCGCACACGTACGCCACTTCGCAGTCGGGCAGGGCGGCGAGCGAACTCGCGTGCTGCTTGCCGCGAATGCCGCAGCCGAGAATCGCCACGGTGATCCGGTCATTCGCACTGACTTTCTTTGGTTCGGCCGCCCCGAGTCGCGAGGGCAGCGCCGCGGCGGCCGCAGCGGCGGCGGTGAGCATGGACTGTTCGAGAAAGTGGCGGCGGGTGAGGTGAGCCATGGGAGGGAAAAGCAGTTCGAGGTGGCGAGGGTGTTGCCGGGTGAAATGAACGTCGACTCAACGCGGGAGTTTGCCGGCGGCTTCCACGCGGGCTTTCGCGAGCACGCTGGCGATCGTCACGGCCTTGCCGCCCTGCCGTTTGCTTTCGTCGGCGGCTTCCATGAACGCGAGGACCTCGAGCGTCTCCTCAGCGCTGACCGGGGCCTGGCGGGTGCGGAAGAGACGGGCGATCTCGACGCAGAGGCCGCGATAGCCGCCGAGGCTGCCGGGCGCGGCCGGAGCGAAGGACTCGGTGCCGAACACGACGAGGCCGAAGCCGCCCTTGGCCTTGCGGAACCCGCGGTAGGTCGCGACCCGGCCGTCCTGCCAGGTGCCGGTCACGATATCGACGTCCTTGGTGTGCACGCGAGACACCGACTCACAGCCGCGGCCCAGCAGCGCGAAGAGCGGCTCGACGCCGTGAATGCCGTAGAAGAACAAGTCGGGCGTGCCCGGTTCGTAATCGCAGGGGCCCCACGACATCGCGCCGACGATCCGGCCGAGTTCGGCCTTCTTGGACAGTTCGGCGATGGCGGGCGTGAACCGCAGTGACGAGGAGGAGAAGCACGGCACGTTGTGCTTCTTCGCCAGCTCATAGATCGCCACGGCATCGGCGAGGGTGCCGGCCGCGGGTTTGTCGATGAACAGCGGCTTGCCCGCGAGAATCACGGGAATCGCCTCCTGCAGATGGATGCGGCCGTCGACGCTCTCGATGAACACCACGTCCACCTTTTCGAGCAGCTTCGGGATCGTATCGACGATTTCCACGCCGGCGGCGCGCACGGTCTCGGTGAACTTCTGCACCCGGTTCTTGCTCGCCGGCATCTCGGTGCCGCCGGGGTAGGCCGCCACGATCCGGACTCCGGCCAGGTCGGCCGCGGCCTTGGGATCGTTGAAGAGCTTCACGAAGGCCGGTACGTGAGAGGTATCCAGGCCGATCATACCGGCCCGCAGCGGCGCCGGGTCGGCGGCGACGGCCGCGACGACCGACGCCAGCAGCAGGCAGCCGGCGAGAATACGCTGCCATCCGCGGCGGAGGGCGGAGCACGGAGACGGTGGGGCGGGGGAATAAGCCGGACGGTTCATGGAGGTGATGGGACGAGTAGAGGTGGGAGGCAGCGAGATCAGAAAACCCCTTTGACGCCGAAGACCCAGCTCGCGCCCTGGATCTCGAACTGGTTCAACATGCCACGCTGGTTGCGCAGATAGACGTACCGGGCCTGGTTGGTGATGTTGCGGCCTGTGACCGTGAGCGACGTGCGCTCGGTCAGGCGGAAGTTCAGACTCGTGCCGAGGAACAGGTAGGCCGGCAGGTAACCGGTCGCATTTTCGAGGGCCTCCGAACTCCAGGCGCCGCGGATTGCGACGTTCAGACGCCGGTAACGAAAGGAGACGCCGGCCGACGCGGTCTTGGGCGCGGCGCGATAGGCGAGTTCCGGGTCGCTGCGCGTGAACTGATTGTAGTTCGCGAAAACGCCCAAGCCTCTGAAGACGCCGGGCAGAAAGACGAGCTGCTGGCTGTAGGCGAACTCGATGCCTTTGTTCGTGAAGTCGCCGACGTTGGAGAGCGCCGTGAACGTGTACCCCGGATAGTCGTCACCCAGGCCGATGCTTTCGGCGGGAATGCCCGTGACCGAACGGTGAAGGTCGGTGATGTCGAACTGGAATACACCGATCGAGAACGTGCCCGCCGGTTCGAAGTACTGTTCGACCCGGATCGAGTAGTTGTTGCCGTGTTCCGGCTTGAGCAGGGGATTCGGCAAGGTGCCGGTGCGGGTCGTGTCGTTGACCGAGAGCACGCCCGACAGGCTGTTCAGATTGGCGCGCTGGATCGACTGGCTGAACGACGCGATCGCCATGAGCTTGTCGGTAAAACGATACCGCACCGCGCCGCTGAAGAAAGTGTCGGCATAGTCGCCCTGCCGCTTCCTCAGCACATTCCGCTCGTAGCTCTTGCCCTCGTTCTCGGTCTTCTCGTACCGCACGCCGCCCTGCACCATCAGGCGGCCGAGCCGGGTGTTGGCGAGGAAGTATCCGGCGTCGATGTACTCGCGCGCCGAACGTTCCGGCTGCAGGTTGCCGGCGGCGGTGAGATTGGTCGGATTGGGAATGAAATATTCGGGGTGCTGGCGCTGGATCACGCCGATCGCGTGGCGGTCCGGGAAGGGAATCTGGCGGTCGAAGATGTTACCGCCGGTGAACGGATCGAAGGGCGCCACCGTGACGGGCTGGTCCGCCTGCAGGCGGTCTCCGGTCGGCCCGACGTAGGTCCAGGAGTAGCTGCCGGTGAGGCTGTAGAAACTCGCGGCGGTGCTCTTGAGTCCGGCCTTGAAGAACGTCGGGTAGGTCCAATCCAGCGCGTACTTCGCGTTGATCTGGGCCAGCAGGTTTTTCGTGGTCGGCTCGTTGGGCGCCCGCACGATGTTGTTGGTCAGGCTGGTGGCGCGCCAGTTGTTGAGCACGTAGAGGTCGGGACCCGCGGTCTGTTGGAAATCGAAGGCGGTTTCGCCGATGCCGGAGCGTCGCGCGGTCCAGCCGACACCGAACAACTGCATGTTCGCCGATCCGACCTCGTCGTCCATCGGCCCCTGCGCGCGCAGATTGCTCCGGTACTCGCCGAGCCGGCTGTAGGCCAGGCTGACGTCGAGCGTGAGCCGCTTGCCCTCGTAGAAGAGCTGCGGCGAAAACGAGTGGGTGTTGCGGATCCGGTGGCTGAGGCCGCCGGCGAGGTTGAAGCGGTTGACGTTGTTGGCCGTGGGCACGCCGATGAACACCAGGTCGTTTGATCCCGCGCCGAGGGTCGCCCGCGTGGCCGTGATGGCGAAGTTCTTGTTGTAGTTGCGCGCGTCCTCCCAGCTCGCCTGACCGCGCAATGCCAGCGTGAGTTGGGGCGTCAGCTTGTATTCGAGGTTAAGCCCGCCGCCCCGGCGTTTCTGGATGATGGCGCCTTTGCCCCACTGCAGACCCGTGATCACGGTGGGCAATGGCGCCGGCGCCGTGGGCAGCGGGTTGTAGGTGAAATTCAGGAAGCCGGAGCCGCTGGTGGAGTTGGTCTCGGCCAGGTTCATCACCACGCCCAGCTTGCCGTTGAGAAAGACGTCCGAGTAGTCGAGCACGAGGGACGGGTTGAGCGGCCGGCTCTCGCCGTCGTTGGGGCCATTGACCTTGCCCAGCGTGAATGGGTTGTGGGTGTTGTAGATCGAGTAGACCTCCCAGGAGAAGAACCGCCCCTTGCGCTGAAACGCGCTCTTGCTGCGCATATTGATCGAGCCCGCGGGCGCGTCGGCGTCCATTTCGGCGCTGTTGGTTTTGTTGATCTCGATCGTGTCGGTGGCGTAGGCGGAATACGAACTGAGCGCCGGCGCGCGCGTGGCGCCGCTCGTTCGCACGCCGTCGACCATGAGCGCGCCGTACTTGGAGTCCATGCCGCCCATGCTGACCGTCGACGGCACGTCGCCCGAGTAGATGACCTGCATGCCCGCGACGTACTGCAGCACGTCGCCGACGTTGCCCTCGACGATCGCGCCGAAGGTGTCGGTCGCCACGACGTTCTTCACCGTCATGGCCGAGCGCTGTTCCATGATCGCCTTGGCGGTGCCCTCACGGGCGGCGGCGACGGTGAAACGGTCGAGGGCGACCACGTTCCGGCCGGTGTCGGTCGGCAGGCTGCTCCTGAGGTCGAAATTGCGGACGGCGATTTCTCCGCCGGTCACCGTCACCGCCGTGGTGGCGGATTCGTAGCCGGTGTAGGTGACGACCACGGTCGCGTTTCCCGGCGGCACGTTGACGAGACGGTAGCGGCCGTCGCTCTGCGTCACGGCGCGAAGCTCGGTGCCCTGGAGCCGCACTTCGGCATTGCCGAGGTACTCGCCGCTGGCGGGGTTGAGCACCCGCCCCTCGATGATGCCGCCACTTGCCGCCGCCGCGGCGGGGCCGGACGGCGCGACCGCCGCCGCGGCTTGGGCCAGTGGCGGCGGCGCCAGAGTCAGCACGATCCAACCGATCAGCAGGGCAGCGGAAGAGAGCTTCATGGGCGGAGAAACGGGGCGGACACGATGGGGTAAAGTGACTCGACGGAGGCGCCGCGTCCTGGGGGTTGAGCGACGGCGAGAGGAGTGAGGCGCACGATCCGGGGAAAGGAAACTGGATTTTGCAGAGCAGGTTTCCGGCCGGATATCCGGGCGGGAAGGGGGAGGACGTGGTTCTTCCGTTCGGCGGGGGAGCGAGCGGACGTGGCCGGGGCTGCCCGCACGACGCGCGATTGACGGCGCGGAGCCATGGGCGTTGGCTCCTCGCCGGACATCGGCGCTTTCCTTCCTTCCAACTCCGGCCGCCGCCCCCGAATTCTTATGAGCACGAGCACCACCAACCGCAGGGACTTTCTCAAACAGGGCATGATCGGCACGGCGGGCGTGTCGATCGGCGCCATGGGCTTCAGCGCCAAGTCCTACGCGGCGATCAAGGGCGCCAACGAGCGCATCAACGTCGCGGTGATCGGTATCCGGAATCAAGGTACGGTGCACCTCAACAGTTGGTGCGCGCTGAAGGACAGTCACAACGTCCAGGTGCGCACGCTGTGCGACACCGACGAGGCGCTGTTCGACGCCGGCGTGAAGCTGGTGGAGCAGAAAGGCGGAGTGAAGCCGGCGACGACTTGGGACATGCGCACGGTTTTCGACGACAAGGCCATCGACGTCGTCTCGATCGTCACGCCCAACCACTGGCACG
>JBEIHL010000012.1:0-13576 GCA_040381375.1 Opitutaceae bacterium | reverse complement strand
TGCTGGCTCCGCTGCTCGCCGCGCGGGCGCAGGAGCCGCCGCTGGTCGAAGCCTATACGCTCATCGCCGACGTGTGGGCGGCCTGCACCGAAGCTCCGACGCGCGCCCAACTGGCGGTGCTCGAGGACGGCGTGCGCCTCTTTCCCCGCCACAGCGAACTCGTCCACCGTACGGCCGAACTCAATCTGCGCCACGGTCACACCGACGCCGCCCGCTGGCAGGTCACGCTGGGGCTCACGCTGGCGCCGGACGCCGCCACGCGCGCGCGTTTCGAAGTCTTGCAAGCGCGGGTCGACGCGGCTCGGTAAAGCCCTCTCGCGGCAAGCGGTCGGCGCGGGAGCGGTTATCGCGCGCGCCGGCGGGTTCCGGGCTGCTCCCGCCAGATCCTCCGTTTCCGGAGACCCAGTTTTCCAGGAAGATAGAGCTCTTGTACCGCAACGTTCACCCCACCGTCGCGAGATCGTCGCAATTCCCGATGTCTACCTAGGTGAATCTCCTCGTTTACCTAAATTCATCCTCCGAACCAGCTCGATCCATGAACCCGGTTTCCCAACGTCCGTCCGTATGGTCCTCCGTCATCGGGGCGCTGGTGCTTGCGCTCGCTCCCGTCGCGAAAGGCCAGATCGGCATCGGCTACACGGTCGGTCTCACTTTCACCGGCGTATCCCCCGGCACCTCCGTCACCATGAGCGCGGGCGGCACGAACTACGGACCCGGCCCCTCCGCCGGTGTCTACAGTTTCACCGCTAGCGGCAACCCGGCTTTCGTTTCTCCCTTCCAAACCTTTTGCCTCGAGATCAGCCAGTTCACCAACGCCTCCACGCAAACGTACACGGTGGTGAATCTGGCCAGCGCGTCAGCCAACAGCCTAGACGACAACATCGCCGCAGCCGGCATCGGGGCGACTCGGGCGCGAAATCTCCAGATCCTCTACTACAACGCATTCGGACCGACCTTCGAAGCGACCGACTTTTCGACCTTCTTTGTCAACCAGGTCGGCACCACCGCGGATCAAAAGAAGGCGGCCTTCCAGTTTGCCGTCTGGGAACTCTCGCACGAGACCGACGGAAACGCTTTCGATCTGACGGCCGGCGGCTTCAAGATCACGTCGCCAGTGTTGCCGGCCGCCGAGGTCGCGTTCGCCAATACGCTGCTGAGCGGAGTCGCTGCCATCCTCGCTTCCGACGCTGCCACCATCGCCGCTTCGCAGCTTCAGCTTCTCGTACTCCACCACGGGACGTACCAGGATCAGATCGTGCCAATTCCCGAGCCGGAATTCGTGGCCGCCTTGATGGGCGCGCTCTGTCTGGGGACGGTCTGGCTTCGCCGCCGGGCGACGGCCCAGGCGGTTTGAGCAGGAAAGGCGGCTCCACACGGGCTAGGGCGCCGCACAGGCGGCAGTCGCAAACGTGAAGGGCGGGCGATTGAGCCCGTCCTTTTTCGACCGACTGCTTTGCGCGAGGCTCCGGCAGTTCCCTTGACGCACGCTCCGCGGCGCCTTGTGTCGGGACGAAGCCGTTGCCCATGAAATCCACCGTCCCGATCTGCCACGTCCTCCGGTTCCTGTTCGCGGCGGTTTTCGTCGCCAGCCTGGCGCTCGCCGCCCAGCCGCAGCGACCGGCGGGGAGCCGGCCAACGATGTCGTTCGAGGAGTACAATCCCGTCTCGATGCTGAAGGTGCCGGGCCAGGAAATCACGCGGGCGAAGTTTCCGTTCATCGACGTGCACAACCACCAGCGGCGGCATTCGCCCACCTCGCTCGCCGAGGTGGTGCGCGAGATGGATGCGATGAACATGGCGGTCATGGTAAACCTCAGCGGCGGTTTCGGCTCCGGGCTGCGCGACCAGGTGACGCTGAACGAACGCGTCGCGCCAGGACGCTTCGTGACGTTCGCCAACCTCAACTTCGAGGGCATCGACGACCCACAGTGGGGCGCGCGGGCGGCCACGCAACTGGAGCGGGATGTCAAAGAGGGCGGCGCGCGCGGACTCAAGATCGCCAAGAACGTCGGTATGACGCTGCGCGACGCGCAGGGCCGGCGCATTCCCACCAACGATGCGCGCTTCGATCCCGTCTGGGCCAAGGCGGGTGAGCTCGGCATTCCCGTGCTCATCCACACGGGCGAACCGGCCGCATTCTTCCTCCCGGTGGACGAGAAGAACGAGCGCTGGCTCGAGCTCACTTTGCACCCCAGCCGCGGTCGCGTGGGTGACGGGCTGCCCGACTTTCCCGCGCTGATGGCCGAGCAGCACGCGGTATTCCGCCAGCACCGCAAGACCACCTTCATCAACGCGCACCTCGGCTGGTACGGCAGCGACCTCGCCTTCCTGGGCCGCCTGATGGACGAGATGCCGAACATGATGGCCGAACTCGGCGCGGTGATCTACGAGCCGGCCCGGCAACCGCGGTTCGCGCGCGATTTTTTCATCAAGTACCAGGATCGGCTGCTCATGGGCAAGGACTCCTGGGTGCCGTCCGAATACAAGACCTACTTCCGCGTGCTGGAGAGCGCGGACGAATATTTCCCGTATCACAAGAAGTACCACGCGTTCTGGGCAATGTACGGCCTCGATTTGCCGGACGACGTGCTGAAGAAGGTCTACTACGAAAACGCCCTGCGCGTGATCCCCGGTCTGAACCGTTCGCGCTTTCCGCGCTGAGCGGAGAAACGTCAGATCCCCGCCGCCCCCCTGGCCGGTGACGAGAAACGTCACGCCCGACCACCGGAATCATCGCAACGATTTCATCCCGCCCTTCTCATGCGTATCCACTCCCTGCCTACCTTGCTGCCGTTGTTCCTGAGCCTTTTTCCGGCCGGCTCAGCCGCGGCTCCCGCCGAGGTCGTCTTCACCGGCGACGCCAAGTCCGCCATCGCGAGCGGTGTCGGCGTGCCCGCGGGGCGCGCTTACTATTGGACCAGCGGGACGGTGCCGGGCCTGATCAATCGCAACGGTGCGACCGTCTATGAACGGTTCGGTGACACTTATGCCCAGGGCGTAAGCTGCCTGAAACGGATCGCTGAGGTGCTGGCCAAGGAGGGGCTGACCCTCAAGGACGTCGTGTATCTCCGCGTCTACGTCACGCCCGACGCCGCCAAGGGCGGCAAACCCGATTTCGCCGGCTGGTTCAAGGCGTACGGTGAGTTCTTCAACACGAAGGAGAATCCCGTGAAGACGGCGCGTTCGACCGTGGGCGTGGCCGCGCTGGTCAATCCGGACTGGCTGATCGAAATCGAAGCGGTCGCGGTGTATCCGGCGAAACCGTAGCGCGTCGCGGCCGCGGCCCGATGTCGGGGCCCGCGATCAATACACGATCAGGCTGCGCGCCACTTCGCCGCGCTCGAGCGCGGCATAGGCTTCGTTGATCTGGTCGAGCGGGTACGTGCGGGTGAGCAGTTCGTCGAGCTTCAGTTGTCCCGCCCGATGCATCTCCATGAGCAGGGGCAGATCGACGCGCGGCCGCATCGAACCGTAGAGCGTACCCTTGAGGGTCTTCTCGGCGTAGACGAGTTGGTTGACGTTGATCTGCGCGCGGGCATCGGCGCGGCAGATGCCTGCGACCACGCAGGTGCCGCCCTTGCGGGTGGCGTCGTAGGCCTGCTCGATCGGCCGGGTCAGGCCGATGGACTCGAACGCGTAGTCCGCGCCCTTGCCTTCGGTGAGATCCCGGATGGCCTGCACGGGGTCACAGGTGCAGGCGTTGACGAAGTGCGTGGCGCCGAGTTCGCGCGCCTTGGCTTCTTTGGTCGCGTGGACGTCGACCGCGATGATGCGCCGGGCGCCCATGAGGCGCGCGCCCTGCACGATGTTGAGACCGATGCCGCCCGCCCCGAACACTGCCACGGTGCAGCCGGGATGGATTCGCGCCGCGTTCGTCACCGCGCCCACGCCCGTGATCACGCCGCACCCCAGCAGCGCGGCGTGCTCGAAGCTGTAATCCGCGGGTATCTTCACCACGGCGGCTTCCGGCATCGTGGAGCGACTCGAGAAGGTGGATACGCCCGCGTAGTGGCGGATCGGCACGCCGGCCCGGTTGCGAAAACGCATGGTGCCGTCGGGCATCACGCCCTCGAAGCGCATCTTCGTCCCCATCTCGCACAGCGCCGGCCGGCCGGAAAGGCAGTACTCGCACTGCCCGCATGACGCCCGCCAGATCGGAATGACGTGGTCGCCCACGGCGACGGAGGACACGCCCTCGCCGATCATCTCGATGATGCCCGAGCCTTCATGCCCGGGGATGATCGGCATCGGCATGTGGAGGTCGCCCTTCATCACATGCAGGTCGCTGTGGCACACGCCGGCGGCCTTCATGCGCACCAGCACTTCGCCCCGCCGGGGCAACTGGACCTGGACCTCCTCGATGACAAGGGGCTGGCCCGCCTGATACAAGACCGCCGCCTGGGCGGTGACGAAATCCGGAGTCACGGCTAGAACGAGAAGCGGGGCGCGCTCGCTCGTCAATGGGCGAAGGTCATGGCCACGGGGTGAGTCTCACTTTGCCAGCGGCCCCGGCGCCGGGGAAAAATGCGATTCCCTTTCGCGCGGCGAAAGGTTTCTTCGCCCCATGTTCCCCCGACTCGCTGGCGCGCTATTTCTCCTCCCGGTCGGACTGGCGGCCGCAGACCTGGTCTTTGCCGAGAAATCCATCTGGGAAGTGGTCTCCAGCGACCACCAGTTCGCCGAAGGCATGGCCTGGGACCGGGAGGGAGATTTCTATTTTACCGATGTCCCGCGGGGCCATTTGTTCAGGGTGGATCGCCAGACCGGAACCAAAACGCTGTTCGACGGCGCCACCGGCCGGACCAATGGCATCGCCTTCGGGCCCGACGGCCGTCTGTACGGCTGCGCCAGCGGGGATCGTTGTATCTATGCCTGGGATACGAAGACCGGGCGGAAGGTCGCGGTCGCGGAGGGCACCCAGTCCAACGACCTCGTTGTGCTCCGCGACGGCACGATCTTCTACACCGAACCCGCCGCCAAACTGGTGTGGCGGTTGGCGGCCGGCACCTTTGCCCGCGAGGTCGGGGCGAAGCTGGCGTGGAGCCCCAACGGCATCACCGTTTCGCCCGACCAGAAGACCCTGCTCGTCGCCGAATTCGATTCCGACACGATTCACGGCTTCGCGCTCGGTGACGATGCCAAGGTCACCGGCGGCGCCCGGCCGGCCTACAAACTGGCCGTCCCCTCCGACACCTTCGGCAAACTCGACGGCATGATGGTGCTGGCCGACGGCCGCCTGCTTAGCGGAACCGCGCTGGGGACGCAGGTCGCCCGGCCGCTCGGGGCGGCGCCGGACGCCGGGCCGCTCATTGTCGTTCCATCGCCCGACGGGAGACCGCGCTGCAATTACGTTCGCCTCAGCCCGGATGGCGCCTGGCTTTACGCGGCCTACCGCGCCGATCTGCTGCGCCGGCGCGTGCGGCCGGAATTTGCGGGCGGAACCGACCCAGCTTTCGGCGGCGGAGCGAAACGCGTGCAACCCTGAGCGACGAACCAGGAAAGGATCTGCAAGCGAGAGAATCTCCCTCATGAAATTCCCGTTCCTCACGATTACCGGCCTTACCGTGGCCTGCTCGAGTTCGCTCGGTGCGGCCCCTGCGGAGGTCATCTTTTCCGGCGACCCGAAATCCGCCATCGCCAGCGGGGTCGGTGTGCCCGCGGGGCGCGCCTACTATTGGACGAGCGGCACCGTGCCGGCGGTGATCAACCGGAACGGCACCACGGTGTATGAACGCTACGGAGACACCTACGCCCAAGGCGTGAGCTGTCTCAAGCGAATCGCGGAGGTCCTGAGCACGCAGGGATTGTCGCTCAAGGACGTCGTTTATCTCCGCGTTTACGTCACGCCCGATGCCGCCAAGGGCGGGAAGCCCGACTTCGCCGGCTGGTTCAAGGCGTACGGCGAGTTCTTCAACACGAAGGAGAATCCCGTGAAGACGGCGCGCTCGACCGTCGGGGTGGCCGCCCTGGTCAATCCCGACTGGCTGATCGAGATCGAAGCCGTGGCGGTTTATCCGTTGAAAAAGTGAGCGGGCAAATGCCGCGGCAAGGTAATCCTTCCGTTATGCGACTCGCCCTTCCCCTCGCCTTCGTCGCCGCCGTCTTCAGTCCGGCTGCAGCCGCTCCGGCCCCGTCGTCCATCACCGAACGCGTCGCCATGGTCACGCGGACGCCCGGCCTGGTCGCCTTCTGGGATTTCGTGCAACGCGAGGCTGGGGGCGAACGGCGCTTTACGGCGCACGTGCCGGTTGGCTCAGCCAACGTGTACGCCCTGGACGCCGCCAACTACGTGAAGGACTACTGGGGCGAGGGTCGTGCGGCCACGTATGCCGATTTCCCGCTGCTGGGTCGCGGACCGTTCGGCCAGGCGATCCGGATTCGTGCGGAGACGGAGGCGACGTTTCGCCCGTTCCTCTACGTTCCGCGGGCGCGGTTGCATGACTCGCCCCTGGACATCAAGGGGGCGGGGAAGTCCGTCACCGTGGTGGTGTGGGCGATCCGCGAGAGCGGGAATCACGCCCTCGCGGGCATCTGGCACGAGGGGACCGATCTCAAGCAGGAGTCGACGGCCGGTATCCGGAAAGTGGAGCGCGGGCAGCGCCAGTACGCGCTCTTCGCCGGTCTGAACCGGGAAGGCAGCGCGTGCGGCCACGTTTCGGAAAACGGCGCGAGTTCCTTCCTCAACCGCTACGCCCTGCACAAGTGCAACTCCGCGGGCGTCTCACCCCGCGTGCCCGCGGACGCCGCGGCACCGGTGCTCGACGCGGCGTGGCAGTGCTTCGCCATGACGTTCGATCACGAGCGCGACGAGCTCACGGGCTGGCTCAACGGCGAGGCGGGCGACCGCTGGCTCGAGAACCCCAAGACCGACAAGCTCATCTCCTCCGCCTATCAGGCCTGGCGGCAGGGTCATCTGCACCGCGAACCCGGCCTGCAGCCGGGCGAGGATACGAACTTTCCGCGCGACCAGTTCTACAATCCGCCTGAGGACCGGCCGCTTTCCATCCGCGTGCTCAACGAGACCAGCGAAGGCCGCGACGTGCTCGAGGAATATCGCTACACGCGCGTGAAGGTCACGCAGCGCCGCCACGCCGACGGCACCTGGACCACGACGGATCGCGACCTCGCCGCGCTGCGGCTGAACCCGTGGTGGTATCCGCACGATTTGTACGCGCCGCCCGACGCCCGCAGCGGTGGACCTTTCACGATCGGACGGGTGATTCACAGCAGCCGGAGTGTCGGCTTCACCGGCTGGATCGGCGGCGTGGCCGTCTTCGACCGCGCCCTCGACGCCGCCGAACTGCAGGCACTCTCCGCCCTCGCCCGGCCCGCGTCCCCGATTCAACGATGAAAACCCCGCTTCGCTTCCTCTGGCCGTTTTTCCCGCGCGCGGCCCGCACTCTTCTGCTCCTCTTGGCAGGCGTGGCCCCGGCGGCCTCGCCCGTCGCGGGCGCCGACCGCCCCATGATGAAGACCGAACTGGTCTTCCCCGTGCAGGCCGAGCACGCGCACGGTTCCACGCTCGTAGAGCTGCCCAACGGCGACCTCCTCGTCGGCTGGTTTCAAGGTAGCGGTGAACGCTGGGCCGACGACGTGCGGATCATGGGTGCGCGGAAGAAGAAGGGGCAGGCCGCGTGGAGCGCGCCGTTCCTGCTCGCCGACGTGAAGGAGTTTCCCGACTGCAACCCCGTGCTCTTCCTCGATCCGCGCGGCCGGCTGTGGCTGATGTGGATCACGATCATCGCCAACCAATGGGAGACCTCGCTGGTGAAGTACCGGATCAGCGACGACTTTCTCGACCAGGCGGGTGCGCCCGCGTGGCGCTGGCAGGACACGCTCCTGCTCAAGCCGGGCGGCAAGACGGAACGCGGCATCCAGCCCGGCGATCCGTTCGTCGCTTCGGTGCGCGAACAACTGACGCAGTACCGCGCCTACCTGGCGTCCGATCCGGCCCACGCCGCGGCCCTGGAGCGCTGGACCCCGCAGGCGGAGCGGCTGCTCTCGCTCGCCAAGGGCCAGGACATGATGCGCGCCGGCCGCGTGGTCGCCCTCGATGGCAAGTCGGATGAGAGCCGGATGGGTTATCCCTATTTCCGCCGGATGGGTTGGCAGACCCGGAACAAGCCGTTCATCACCCGCACCGGTCGCATGATTGTGCCGCTCTATTCCGACGGCTTCAGCGTCTCGCTGATGGCCTACACCGACGATGCCGGCGAGAACTGGAAAACCAGCACCCCGCTCGTGGGCGGCGCGAACATCCAACCCGCCATCGCCGCCACGGCCCGCGGCGAACTGGTGGCCTACATGCGCGACAACGGCCCGCCGCCGAAACGGCTGCACGTAAGCCGATCCTCAGATCAAGGTCAGACCTGGTCGCCGGTGAGAGACACCGAATTGCCGAACTCCGGCACCGCCTGCGATATCGTCACGCTGCCCAACGGTCACTGGGTCCTGGTGAACAACGACACCGAAACCGGGCGCCACCGGTTGACTTTGTCGCTCTCCGAGGACGAGGGCAAAACCTGGCGTTATCACAAACCCATCGCCGACGACCCGGCGTCGCGTTCGCACTATCCCGCCATCATCGCCGGCGCCGACGGCTCGATTCACGTCAGCTACAGTTTTTTCCAGGACGACAATCGCAAGGCGATCAAGCACACCGTCTGCACCGAGGCGTGGATCCGGCAGTGAGGCCAGGCCGGTTGCCAAAGGAACCGGTTCTTGCTTTCCAACCCGCGATCCAGCGCGACACTCCTTGCCTGTGGCTACCTCTGCACCGACCCATCCCTCGACTCTAGATTTGCCCGACGGCGGACGCTTTCCGGCCGTGGGCCTCGGCACCTGGAAGATGCCCAAGGCGGATGCGCCGGGCATGGTGCGGGAGGCGATTCGCATCGGCTACCGCCATCTCGACTGTGCATGCGACTACGGCAACGAGGTCGAGGTGGGCGCCGGCATTGCCGCCGCGCTGAAGGCCGGGCTCTGCCGGCGCGAGGATCTCTGGGTCACCTCCAAACTCTGGAACACTTATCATGAACCCAAGCACGTGCGGGCGGCCTGCGAACGCTCGCTGCGCGACCTCGGGCTCGACGTGCTCGATCTTTATCTCGTGCATTTTCCCATCGCGCTGGCGTACGTGCCCTTCGACGTGCGCTACCCGCCGGAATGGTTTTTCGATCCCACGGCCGCGCAGCCGGTGATGAAGCCGGTCAACGTGCCGTATGCGGACACCTGGGGAGCGATGGAAGAATTGCAGCGGGCCGGACTCGTGAAGCGGATCGGCGTGAGCAATCTCACGATCTCGCTCCTGCGCGACGTGCTCAGCGGCTGCTCGATCCGCCCGGCCGTGCATCAGATGGAAATGCACCCTTACCTCGCGCAACCGCGTCAGGTGCGTTATTGCCAACAGGAGAAGATCGCCGTCACGGCGTTCTCGCCCCTCGGGGCGCCGTCGTACGTGCCGCTTGGCATGGCCAAGGCCGATGACTCCGTGCTGAACGATCCAGTCGTGAAGGCCATCGCGCTGGCGCACGGCAAATCCACGGCGCAAACCGTGCTGCGCTGGGGCGTGCAGCGGGGCTGCGCGGTCATTCCGAAAACGCGTCAGCCCGCGCGCCTGGCCGAAAATCTGGCGGTGTTCGATTTCGCACTTAGCGCGGCTGAGATGGACGCCATCTCCGCGCTCGACCGTCACCAGCGCTACAACGACCCGGCGGTCTTCTGCGAGCAGGCGTTCAATACCTTCTTTCCGATCTTCGACTGAACCAACCGGGTTTTGCAGGAGGTGGCGGAGGTCTGATGCAGAGATGCCAACCTCTGCGTCTGATCTCTGCGTCCTCTGCGGCCTCCTGTAAAATTGCCTGACTTCTGCGTTGGAGCGATCACTCACTTTTCTCAATCCCGACTCATCCAAACCGGCTTTTACAGGAAGACGCAGAAGACGGTGAGAAAAGACGCAGAGAAATCCAGGTCTCGGCGCCAGCCTGCCTTGTCCTCCTGTAGATCCACCCGACACCTGCCCACCCCATGCCTCCCCTCCGCTTCCGCTTCGCCCTCATACTTTTTCTCGGCGCTTCGTCCGCGTTGGCCGAGGATTGGCCGCAATGGCAGGGTTCGCAGGCCGACAGCGTGTGGCGGGAAAAGGGAATTCTGGATACGTTTCCCGCCGGCGGGCCGCCGGTACGGTGGCGGGCTCCCGTCGGCGCGGGCTACAGCAGTCCGGCCATTGCCCAGGGTCGGGTCTTTCTCACCGACCGGCCCAATTCAGAGACCCGCGGTCATCCCGGCAAGGCCCTCGAACGCGCCGCCCTGGCCGGCAAGGAACGCATCCTCTGTCTCAACGAGTCGGACGGCCGCCCGCTCTGGCAGTACGAGTACGACTGCCCATACAACATCAGTTACCCGTCCGGCCCGCGCGCCAGTCCGGCGGTGTCCGGCAACCGCGTGTACACGCTCGGCGCCGAGGGCGATCTGCACTGCCTCGATGTCGCGACCGGTCGCGTGATCTGGCATCGGTCGTTCAAGCGCGACTACGGCGTCGAGACGCAAACGTGGGGTTTCGCTTCACCGCCGCTCGTCGATGCCGAACGCGTCTACTGCCTTGTCGGCGGCGCGGGACACACCGTGGTGGCGTTCGACCGCGAGACCGGCCGCGAAGTCTGGCGCGCCCTCAACGCCCGCGAGCCGGGCTACGCCCCGATGACCTTTATCGAGGCCGGCGGACGGCGTCAGCTTGTGGCCTGGGACAGCGACGCGATCAGCGGCCTCGACCCGGCGACCGGTCAGGTCTTCTGGACGGAGCCCTTCAAGACCAAGATGGCTCACGCGATCGGCACGCCGCGCCGGTACGGGGACTTCCTTTTGATCTCGTCGTTCTTCGACGGTTCCATGCTGCTCAAACTCGACCGCACCGCACCCAAGGTCACCGTGGCGTGGCGCATCAAAGGCGTGAGCGAGATCCGGCCCGAAGGCCTGCACAGCCTGATGAGCACGCCCTTCATCGAGGACGGCCACATTTACGGCGTGTGCAGTTTCGGCCAGTTGCGCGGCTTGAAACTCGAGACCGGCGAACGCCTCTGGGAAACGATCGTGCCCACCCGCGTCGACGGCAAACCCGCGCGCTGGACCACCGCTTTCATCGTCAAGCAGGAGCAGCGCTTCTTCATCTACAACGAGGTCGGCGACCTGATTATCGCCCGGCTGACGCCGCAGGGTTACGATGAAATCAGCCGCGCCCACTTGCTGGATCCGACGAACCGGGCCGGCGGCCGCGACGTGCACTGGTCGCATCCCGCCTTCGCCAACGGGCACGTCTTCGTGCGCAACGATCGCGAGCTCCTGTGTGCGGACCTGCGCCAGCCGACCGCGCCGCGCGCGCCACGGTAAGACCAATCACGGCGCAAGCCGAAGACGCCGCCCCCTGGGAACGCCGAGCTCCAACTCGGCCGTTGGCGACGGCGAGCCGGGCTGGAGCCCGGCGCTCCCAGGCCTATCCGGAACACCGGCCTATCCAGAACACCTCAGGCCTTGCCTCTTTCCCCTCGGACGTTCGGAAGGTCAATGGTGAGGCCTGAGGTGGTCGGCTTGGTCGTGGTCGGCTTGGTCCATGATGCCGCGTCGCATCCGAGGTTTCACGGCTGGGCCTCGTAGGTTCGGGCTGGAATCGAGACCGCACCGTCGACCGTCGCCGAATACGGAGGGAAACCTGCCTGGGAGCCACCGCTGAAATTTACGCTGATCGACACCTCGCCCTCGCGGGTTCGAAACGTCGTCCGCTGAACGAGGCGATCCTCGCTCAAATATTCAAAACGGTGCAACGGGGCGGTAGCCAGTTCGCGATGCAGCAGCCCCCAAAAGGCGAGGTGGCTGAGAATGCTCGCGCGTCGCTTCGGCCACGCCTCGCGGTTCAGATGATACATGGGCGGAACCATGTAGAGGATTTCCATCAATTCCCGAGTCCGCTTCACGTCCACCAGCTTCAAGGAATCGAAAAGCCAGTGGTGCGAGACAATGACTTCGTCGCCCCAAGCGGACCGGAACAATGGAATGCGGACGGCAGGATCGAAATACGGCGACCTCAGCGCGGGCGGGAGCGGAACGGGTTTGAAAGATTGATCGGGCTGATCCGGCGGCCAATGCCGACCGAGATAATGCGGGCTTGGCGGATCCCTGAAGGCGGGATCCAGATGTCCAACGAAAGGCGTGTGAACCCCATGACCAAAGTGGATCACGTCTGCAAACAGCACCGACCCACCCTCGCTGCCGACGACCATGCCGTGAGCGGTCTCCAGCCAGGCGAGCCGCTGTCTCCGCCATCGGGTGTCATCCATCTTCGTGGCCGGATGGTCGGGGTTGAAGTTTTCAAAACACTCGCCCGTGGCGTCGCAATCGATGAACCACGCGGAGTAAGGCGACTCCCGGACAATGCGGTTGACGCGCCTCTGCACATAGGGCCAGGCGGCCTGCGGCGCGAAGTGATACCCCTTTTTCTTGAAGCCCGCGTGCCCCGAGCCGTCGGCGTTGATCACGCGGCCCCGTTCATACGCTGCCGCATCGAACTGAGCGGTTTCCCACGTGTCATCCGGCCCGGCATTGGGCGAGTGGACCGAATGATAGGAATCGTAAGGCCCGACCAGGTAGCCCAGCTTCTCCGCGTGAGCGACGACGTCCGGCCGAAAAGATCGCCCGTACAGGTCGCTCAACAGCAGGAGGGCCCGGTCAACCCCCGCTTGCTGGAGAGAGTCCAGCAACGACCGGGACAATCCATCTCCCCAGGACGCCGGTGGATTCACGAATTGCCCGAAGGCCGCGGCGAGCGCCTGTTGATTGCGACGGATGATCTCCGCTTCCCGTGTTTCGGGGGGCAGGTTCAAAAGGTCGGGCCGCATCAGCGCCGCATCAATGGCCCCCGCCACCGCCACGGTCAGGTGGTTCATCGGCCGCTCGGCCTTCCCCAGTTCCTCCAGAGCACTGCGCTGGTCCGCCGGGAAGCTTTTCACCAGCGTTGCGCCGAGACTTCCGGGCGGTGCATGGCGCAGCGCGTTGGCGAAGGGCACCCATCGGCGGTGTGGAATGTCGTGCTTGCTGAACAGCGCCGGCCCCCAGAGATAGAAGTGGGGAGCACCTAGAAGCCGCGCTGCCTTCTCCAGGTCAGCGATCTTCTTCTCCAGCGGGCGCGGTCGCGGTATGGCGCCAAGGTTGGTGGCGTTTCGGCGCCACTCCCGGAAGGCGTGGGCGACCTCCAGGGGGTCGCCTCCCCGGCGCAGGGCCACTATCTCGCACGGTGCAGTTGGGGAGCGGCCCTTGGGAGCTGAGAACCGGATCCCAATCCGATCGGTGACGATCAACTCCGCGTAGTGTGGCGAGGGCACGATGACCACCAAGGTCTGGTTGCCATAACGCAGGCCGAGCGCGGGCAGGTCCAAGAGCGACCACGGGGAGCCATTCCGCAGCCAGTGCATCAGGTCCGCCCGCGAGGAATCCACGACGATGCCGGCGGAAATCGGCAGCACATAGGCGTCGGCGCCGTCGGGAAACCACCAAGTAAACTGCCCCGAAGTTCCGATCGGTGATTGAT
>JBEIHL010000011.1:0-13634 GCA_040381375.1 Opitutaceae bacterium | reverse complement strand
TGGTCGTGGCGCAATCGCTCGCCGAAGCCGAGGCGGCGGTTCGCGAGATGATCGAGGTGGGACGGTTCGGGGCGAGCGGACGCCGGATCCTGATTGAAGACTGCCTTTTCGGCGAAGAGACCTCGATCCTCGTCGTGGTGTCCGGTCGCGATTACGTCATCCTGCCCACCTCGCAGGACCACAAGCGGGTGGGAGATGGCGACACCGGACCCAACACCGGCGGCATGGGCACGTATTCGCCGGCCGAGGTGGTGACGCCCGAACTGCTCGCGCGCATCGAGCGTGAAATCGTGCGCCCTTCGGTCGATGCGATTGCCGCGGAGGGCATCGACTATTGCGGCACCCTTTTCATCGGGATCATGCTGACGCCGACGGGCCCAAGTGTGATCGAGTTCAACGCGCGCTTCGGCGATCCCGAGACCCAGGTTGTGCTGCCCCGGATCGAGAGCGACGTGCTGGAGCTGCTCTGGGCGGCGAGCCGGCGCAGACTTGCCGGCATGAAGATCGAGGTCCGGCCCGAGCATGCGTTGTGCGTCGTCATCGCCGCGCGCGGTTACCCCGACGCCTACCCCCAGGGTGACGTCATCACCTTCCCGGTTTCGTTGCGCGACGGCGTTTCGATCCTGCACGCCGGCACCGCGCGCAACGCGGCGGGCGCCATTGTCACGAACGGCGGCCGCGTGCTCGGCGTGACGGCCATCGCGCCCACGCTGCGCGCCGCGGCAGACCACGCATATGCGGTTTGCGAGCAGATCAAGTGCGCGAGCAAATACTACCGGCGCGACATCGGCGCCCGTCAGCTTATCCGCCGATGAAGCGGCGCGGCGCGATAGTGCTCTTCCTTGGCCTGTGGCTGACTGCCCTCGGGGTGGCTCCGGGCGCGCCGGTCGAGCGCGATCTCGGCGAGGGGCTCGTCTATGTGCGGGTGCACCGGCTGCCGGCGGACTTGCCGGCCAAACCGCCGGGACGCGTGGCGCCGTGCGTCATCGATCTGCGGTACGTGGAGGCGGCTGAGGATACGGCGGCGGCGTTTTCGGCGTGGCTGAAGTTTCGCGCCAGCCCGCGGACACCGGTCTTTGTGCTCGCGAACGGCGACACGGCGGCGCCGTTGCTGAAACTATTGGCCCAAGGCGAGCGCGGGGCGGGCGTCGTGCTCATCGGCATCGAGTCGGAGCGGTTTCGGCCGGATGTGCCGGTGAAGTCGACGTCGGCCGACGAGCGCCGCGCTTTCGACGCGCTCGAGCAGGGCGCCACCGTCATCGCGATGTTGGCCGATCAACCGAACAAAGCGCGCCACGACGAGGCGAGTCTGACCCGCGATCGTCCCACGGATCCGCTCGCGGCAGACGAAAAGCCCGCGACCGCGCTGATCGACCTGACCTTGCAGCGCGCCGTGCATCTCCACCGGGCACTGGTGGCGATGAAGAAACTCTGAGCGCCGGGAACGATTCATTGGGTCGTAAAGCCTCGGCGGAAAACGAAAACCCTGAAAGGTGGAGCGGCAGGCCTCTGTTGCCGCTGCCTTAGGCGGGGTCGACGGTCAGCCGCTTGGGGACAAGCGGCTCCACCTCCACTGTTTCTGCCGGTGGCAACTCCATTCGCCGGCTGCGCACACTCCGGCTTTGCGTTTCCGGAAAAATCGTGTCCTTTCGCAGCCCGTGTCCGCTTCCGGTACCATCGTCACCGTTTGCACCGCGAACATCTGTCGCAGCCCCATGGCGGCGGCGCTCCTTCAGCATGCCCTCGCGGCGCAGCCGGAGCCGCTCCGGTCCCTGCGCGTCATTTCTGCGGGAGTGGCGGCGCGGGGTGGTGAAGCCGTTTCGGAAAATTCGGTGCAGGCGCTGCGCAAAGTCGGGCTCGATATCTCGGGTCACCGCAGCCAGCCGTTGACGCAGGAGATGCTCGATGAGGCGCTCGCGGTGATTTGCATGACCGATTCGCACCAGGCGATGATTGAGGTGCAGGCCGAACCGGTGCCGGAGAATCTTTTCCTCTTCCGCCAATTCTTGCCGGGACCGGGCGACAAGGAAATCGGCGACCCGTTCGGCGGCCCGCTGCGTTTGTACGAATCCGTGCGGGATGAAATGGTGGAGTCGATCCCGTCCCTGGTGGCACATCTCCGGACTCTCGTGGCCGCAGGACGCGGGTCTTGAGGCGGATGCTCCTTTCCGCGGCGGCCGAAATCGAAGGTCCTCGGAAATCGTGAAATCCAAAATCGGAAATCTGGAATCTCGGATCGGCCAACCGCCGGATTCCGTTCGAATCGGCCCTCTTCCGTCCGCACTCGGCTTGAAATCCCAAATTCAAGATTGGCGATTCTCGACTCTAGATTTCCGCAATCGTTGGCGGCTGAAATGAAGTGAATCGAGCGAGATACACGTCTTCGTGTGATGCATGCAGGTTAACGTGGATTTCGGATTGCGGATTGGGGTTTGAACCCCTCCGCTCACGGCTGTTTTTGCTGCCTTCCCTCCGCTATCCGTAATCCGTAATCCGTCACCAGAGATGCTTTCCTCCGCGCCGCTCCGCACTCTCGATCCTGAAATCCACGCCGCCATTGCCGCCGAGCTGGGCCGCCAGCAGAGCCACATTGAGCTGATCGCGTCGGAGAACTTCACCTATCCGGCCGTGATGGAGGCGCAGGGCAGCGTCCTCACGAACAAGTACGCCGAAGGTTATCCGGCCAAGCGCTGGTACGGCGGTTGCGAACACGTAGACAAGGTCGAGACCCTGGCGATCGAGCGGGCGAAGCTGCTCTTCGGGGCTGAGCACGCCAACGTGCAGCCGCATTCGGGTTCGCAGGCCAATTTTGCGGTCTACACCGCGGTGCTCCAGCCCGGCGACAAGGTGCTCGGCATGAACCTGAGCCATGGCGGCCACCTCACCCACGGCAACCCGGCGAATTTCTCCGGCAAGCTGTACCAATTTGTCCAATACGGCGTGCGCGAGGACAACGGGCTGATCGATTACGACGAGCTGGCGGCGATCGCTCTGCGCGAGAAACCGAAAATGATCACCGTGGGTGCGAGCGCCTACTCTCGCGTCATCGACTTCGCCCGCATGGGCGAGATCGCCCGCAGCGTCGGCGCCTTTCTTTTCGCCGACATCGCTCACATCGCGGGTCTGGTCGCCTCGGGCGTGCATCCGTCGCCCGTGCCGCACGCGGACTTCGTCACGACCACGACGCACAAGACACTGCGCGGGCCCCGCGGCGGCCTGATCCTCTGCCGGGCGGCGCACGCCAAGGCGATCGACTCGGCGATGTTCCCGGGCGGGCAGGGCGGTCCGCTCATGCACGTGATCGCGGCCAAGGCCGTGTGTTTCCTCGAGTGCCTGAAGCCGGATTTCAAGACGTACTCCGAACAGGTCGTGAAGAACGCGCGGGCCCTGGCCGCGGCGATGACGCGGCGCGGCTACAAGATCGTGTCCGGCGGTACCGACAATCACCTCATGCTGGTCGACCTGCGGCCGAAGTTTCCCGAACTCACCGCGAAGAAGGCGCAGGAGACCCTCGATCTCGCCCACATCACCTGCAACAAGAACACGGTGCCCTTCGAAACGCGCAGCCCGTTCCAGGCTTCGGGCATCCGGCTCGGCACGCCCGCCGTCACGACGCGCGGTTTCGTCGAAGCGGAGATGGAGGAGATTGCGGACTGTATCGACGCGGTGCTTGCCGCCACCGGCACGCCGGGCGAGGCGGCGGCACTCGAGACGGTGCGCCGCCGCGTCGCCGTCATCACGGGCCGTCATCCGCTGCCTTACAAGCTGTAGGGAAATTGCAGGTGCGGAGGTGACAAAGTCGCGAAAGCGCCGAAGCGGCGCTCCGCGTTAAAGTAACGTTTGCCCGACCGCCCACTTCCGCGACTGTATCCATCCCGAGGATCTGGGGCGCGTGCGGGACGCCACGCGCCGGGCGCTGGAGAGCTACAGCGACGTCGAGATCGAGTATCGCATCCGCACGAAAGCGGGCGCCGAAAAATGGGTCCTGTCGCGGGGGCGCGGAATCTACGAGGCCAACGGAGCGCTCAATGTCTTCGAGGGCCTGGCCACCGATATCACCGCGCAGAAACAGGCGGAGGCGGCACGGCTCGAGCTCGAGCGAAAAATACTGGAGGGCCAGAAGCTCGAGAGTCTCGGTCTGCTCGCGGGCGGCATCGCACACGATTTCACAATCTCCTCAGCAGCATTCTCGGCAACGCGAGCATGGCGCGGTTGACGCTCAAGCCCGACAGCGGAGTCGACGAGCAACTGCGGGCCATCGAGGGCGCGTCGCTGCGCGCGGCGGAGCTGTGCCGGCAGATGCTCGCTTACGCGGGGAAAGGTCGGTTCGTGGTCGAACCGTCCGATCTCAGCATGCTCGTCGAGGACTTACTGCCCCTGCTGAAGATCCCGATCGCGCACCAGGCGTCGTTGAAACTCGATCTGCCGCGCGGGCTGGCGGCGGTGCTGGGGATCGTGCGCGGACACCGGGGCGCGCTGCGCGTGGACAGCAAGCGGGGCAGCGGTTCGATTTTCCGGCTTTTCCTGCCGCCGCAGCGGGCGTTGCTCGATCCGAGAAACAGCCTTGCGCCGGGCACCCTCGATCCCTTGCGCCAGTCCGGGCATGTCTTGGTGGTCGACGATGAGGACCAGGTGCGCTCGGTGCTGGTGGCGATGCTCAAGGTCTGCGGGTTCACCGCCGACGCGGAGAGTGACGGCGCCGCCGCGGTCGAACGGTTTCGGGCCAACCCCGCGGCATACGATGTCATGCTGCTCGACCTGCTGATGCCGGGCATGAACGGCGAACAGACGCTGCGGGCGGTCCGGGCGATTCGACCCGATATCCGCGTGCTGATTGTAAGCGGCTACAGCGAGGGAGATATCCTGGGCCGGATCGGCGGCGGCCGCTCGGTGGGCTTCCTCGCCAAGCCGTTCACGCGGTCGACGCTCGCGGAGCGACTGCGCGAACGGCTCGCCTGATTCGCGTTTCGCTGTTTGCGCCTTGGCGTCTCCGGCGTGATTCGTTTTCGTCCCAGCTTCCTTCGTGTCTAACGCCGATCCCACCACCGCCGCATCGATCCGCCCCCAGCGTCCGCTCTCGCTCGGCGTCATTTTTCTCACCCTCTACATCGATCTGATCGGGTTCTCGATCATCTTTCCGCTGGGGCCGGACCTGCTCGATCATTATTTGAAACTGGAGGGCCACACGGGGGCGCTGGGCTGGCTCGTGGGCCAGACGGAAGCGCTGGCGAAGGCGTTTGGCATCGGCAATTACGCACCGGTGCTTTTCGGCGGCGTGTTGAGCTCGGTGTTTTCGATCCTGCAGTTCGTCTTCGCGCCGTTTTGGGGCGCAGTGAGCGATCGGCGCGGCCGGCGGGGCGTGCTGTTGCTGACGGTCGCAGGCACGGCGGTGGGCTACCTCGTCTGGATTTTCAGCGGCTCGTTCTGGCTTTTCCTGATCTCCCGCATCGTGAGCGGCGGATTCAGCGGGAACCTTTCGGTGGCGACGGCGGCGGTCGCCGACGTGACGAGTCGGGCCGAGCGTTCGAAGGCGATGGGGCTCGTCGGGGCCGCGTTCGGGCTCGGGCTCGTGACGGGGCCTACGATCGGCGCGTTCACGGTGCAGATCAACCTGGTCGATTATTTTCCGTCCGGGGCGAAGTTTGGGCTCAATCCGTTTTCCGTGCCCGCGCTGATCGCATTTGTGCTGTGCGTGATCAACCTGCTATGGATCAGCGCCCGCTTCAAAGAGACGCTGTCGCCGGAGTCGCGGGCCGGGGCGATCGAGCCGCGGCTGCGCAATCCCATTGCCGCGATCTTCGGGCTCGAAAATCCCGCAGTGCGACGCGCCAATCTCGTGGCCTTTGTGTTCTCGATCGCATTCGTGGCGATGGAGTCCGCGCTGACCTTCCTCGCTAGCACGCGCTTCGGCTACACGGCGCGGGAGAACGGCATCCTGCTCGGTTTCCTCGGCTTCTGCGCGATCGTCACGCAGGGCTACATCGTGCGGAAACTGCTCCGCGTGGCCGACGAGGTGCGCGTGCTCGGGCTGGGCTTGGGTTTTTCGGTGGCGGGATTTTTCGTGATCGGTTACGCCGCGGTGCCCTGGATGCTGTACGTCGGACTCGCCCTGCTCGCGCTGGGCTCCGGGCTGGTGAACCCGTCGACGACGGGGCTGATCTCGCTCTATGCCGGGGAGGCGGAACAGGGCCGGGTGCTCGGTATCTTCCGCTCGCTGAGCGCCCTGTCCCGGGCATTCACGCCGGTGCTCGCCGGCATCGTGTTCTGGCGGTATGGGTCGGCCAGCGTGTTTGTCGCCGGGGCGGTGCTGACACTCGGAGCGCTCGCCTTGTGCGTCCGCTTGCCTAAGCCGGTAAAATGAAATCAAGCGACGGCGCCAGCACTGGGGAGCCTGCGGTGGCGTCCCGTGGCCGCGCTGTCGTAAGGCCGCTCGCCTGGCTGCTGCTGGCCGGGTGGCTGTTGGGCGCCGGTTGCGTGCTGCCGTCGTCGCGGCGGCCGGCGCTGCCGGGCCGGACGACCCTCGGTTCTCCGCTGGTGATCCTGCCGACGCGCGCCATCGGCAACTTTCTCCTCATCGAGGTGAAATGGGACCGGTTTGGCCCCTATCATTTCCTGGTGGATACGGGCTCCTCGATGACCCTCGTCACGCCGGCCCTGGCGCGACGTTATCCGGGTCGCACGGTTCCGCCGGCGGCCATGACTCCGGTGCGCGGCGCCAACGGCCGCATCATCGAACTGCCGCGAGGATCGCTGCGGCGCCTTGAACTCGGAGCGGCCAAATTCGAGGACATCGATGTGCTGCTCTACGATTGCGCCCCGCTGTCCGCGCACCTCGGCGTCCGGATCGACGGAATCCTCGGCTTCCCGCTGTTCCGCGAAGTGCTGCTGACGCTCGATTATCCCGGCAGCCGGGTGATCCTGCAGCCGGTGCGCGAGGTGCCGCTTGTGCCGGGGAGCGTGGTCCCGTTCGACGACGCCCGGAAAACGCCGCTCATCAGCGTGCGGCTGGGGGAGCGGACGATTGCGGCGCTGATCGACTCGGGGAGCGACGCGCCCTTCAGCCTGAATCCGGTCGGCCTCACGCCGGACTTCGTGTCGGGTCCTACCATTGGTGCGACGGTCGGTACGATCAGCGGCGACCGCACGCAGACGATCGGCCGGCTGGCCGGTACGATAGCGATTGGCGGCTACGAATTTCACCAGCCGATCGTCGAGGTGACCGACACGCTTTCGGCCAGTGGCGGCGGCATGCTGCGGCACTTCTCCGTGACGTTCGACCAGCAGCGCGACCGCGTGACGTTCTACCGCGATTCGCGCGAGCCGATCCCGACCCCTCCGCGCCGCAGCGCCGGGGTTAGTTTCAACAAGACGCCGGCCTACTGGCGCGTGGATGGGGTCGTGCCCGGCTCTTCCGCGGCGTCCGCCGGCCTGCAGCCCGGCGACCTGGTCGTGCGCATCAATGGCGAGTCGGTCGCCAAGTGGGACCTCCTGCGCTACGACCAGCTCGTCGCCACCACGGGCGAAATCACCCTGACCCTGCTGAACGGCAACAACGAGTCGGAGCGGACGGTGAAGGTGTTCGAGCTGGTGCCGTAGCGAGCGCGGTAGCAGGTGAAAGACTTCTGAAGTCCATCTACTTTGTCGGGACTTGCGACGATTTCGGAAATCTTGAATCGAGCATCGGCAATCTTGAATCTCGGATTTTGATCGAAGCGAGAACTCTGGATCGGCCGATCTGAACGGAGCCCCGGCGAGTTGGAAATTCCAGATTCCAGATTCCAGATTCCCCGATTTCCGAGATCCTTCGGCTGCGGTCACCGAGCAGGATCTCACCCCGCGCGCATTTCTCAGCTTTTCCGCAGCAGAAACGCCGCGCCGCCATCGTGGCCCGAGGTCCACGGATAACTGAGGACGCTGCGCTCAAGCGTGTACGGACCGCCGGCTTTGCTGGCCAGGAAGGCGCGCACGACGTGTTCGTTTTCCTCTCGGTCGATGCTGCACGTGGAGTAGACCAGCCGGCCGCCGGGCGCGACCAGCCGCGCGGCGGCGTGGAGCAACGAGAGTTGTTGCTGTGGGTGCTTCTTGAAGTCGCCCGGCTGCAGCCGCCACTTCACATCGACGCGGTGGCGCATCACGCCGGTGTTCGAGCAGGGTGCGTCGAGGAGCACGGCGTCATACGATTCCGGCAGCCGATGCTCGCGCAGTGCGACGGCGAGATTTCCCAGCAGGTCGGCCTGGACGAGTGCGACTTCGATTCCCTCCGTGCGGGAAAGATTTTCCTTGAGCCGATCGATGCGGATTCCGGGCAGGTCGACGGCCACGAGCTGCGTCTTGCCGGCGGCGGTCGCGGGAAGACTGGCGGCAGGATCCGCGGCGGCGGGTTTCACCCGATCGGCGATGAGAAGACTCTTGCCGCCGGGCGCGGCGCACAGGTCGAGGATCGATTCGCCGGCCCGGGGTGCGAGCAGGTCCACGGGGACGAGCGTCGACGGATCCTGGAGGTAAAGGCGGCCGGATTTGAGCAAGGGCTGGATCTCGGACCAATGGCCCGACTCGACTTCGTGAATGCCGGGCCAGGCGGTGGGCTTGAGAAACGGCGGGGGAGCATCCGTGGCGTCGGCGCGCCAGCGGGCGTAGACCGGGGCGGGGCGCTGATTCCACTCTAGGAGGGCGCGGGTGGATTCGGGACCGAACTGATTCAGCCAGCTCTTCACCAGCCAGGCCGGATGCGAGAAATAGTTGCCCAGGTCGTCCGCGCTGACGTTCAACGCCGGGGCGGGGTCGGCGAGGGCGCCTCCTAGCTTGCGCACGACGGCGTTGACGAGGCGGGCCTCGGCGGGACTGGCGATCGACTTGGTCTGTTCCACCGCGTGGTGAACAATTTTCGCAACCCGACCGTCGTCCCGGTCAGCGGCCGCCTCGATGAGCTCGAAGCCCGCCAGGCAGAGCACCGCGCGGGTGGAGAAGCGCGGCGGATGGGCGATCAGTCGGCCGAGCGCGGCGTCGATGCGGCCGAAGTGCCGCATTACACCGAGGACCAAGTGCTGACAGCGGGCGCGTTCCGCCCCGGCCAGCGTGCGGGGCAGGGAGTCGAGCAAGGCGTCGACCCGCTCGCGCCGGTCAAGCCAGCGGGCAATCAGGTTCGCCGCCGCGGGCCAGGCCGTGCCGGCCGATGCGTTGCGGGCCGGAAGTTGGGGCGTACTCACGCGCGCCTCCTTGCGGCGAAAAGAGAGGCAAGTGGAACGGGACTGACACTCGGTTTGACAAGGCTGGCCATTGTCCGCTCAACTCTCCCGTTCAGGCCCTCACACACGCACTCATGAATTCCGAAGCCGTTTCCGCGCTCATTGCCAAATCGCCGTCCCTCAAGGCGGCCAAGCCCAAGCTAGAGGCCATGGAACCGGGCTCTTACGTGGTGCATCGGAGCTGGGGTTTCGGGCAGATCAAGAGCTACGACGAGGCGGCGCAGCGGTTGATCATCGATTTCAAGGGTAAGGCGGGACACGCGATGGATCCCGCCTTTTGCATTTCCACGATGGAAGTTCTGCCGGCGGCGCACCTGCTGGTGCGCAAGGAAACGGATGGGGCCCGGATCACCGAGCTCATCGCGGACAATCCGGTGCAGTTGGTCGTCGAGGCGTTACACGCGTATCCGAACAACGCGGCAACGGCGATCGAGATCGAGCTGACGCTCGCGCAAGTCATCGGCGAAGAAAAATTCAAGAAGTGGTGGGCGACGGCGAAGAAGGCCCTGGCCAAGGATCCGCGGGTCGCGGTGCCGGAGAAGAAGACGGAGTGTTATGTGCTCCGCGAAACGCCGGTCTCGGCCGAAGACGAGATTCTCGAGCAGTTTAATGGGACCCGCTCGGCGCGCCGCCGCATCGTGCTGGCGGAAGAACTGATGGACGCGCTCGGCCGCAAGGACATCAAGATCGATTTGTCCTCGGTGCTGAAGGGCGTCGCCGACGCCGTCAAGGACTCCAACCAGCTTGATTCCGCGGAGCGACTTTACGGAGCGGTCGTGCGCGACGATCTGGCGCGGGCCGTCGGCCAGGAGCCGGCGTTCGAACCCACCCAGGCCACCATCATCGCCAATGTCCGCGATCTGCCGGCCATGGCCGAGAAGATCCCGGTTCAGTTTCAATCCCGCTTTCTCGATCTGATCCAGGAAACGCATCCCATCGAGGTGCGCGACGTTCTCTTCAGCCTGCTGAAGACCTCGCAGGGCAAGTTTACGACGGAGTGCATCAACTTCCTCGTCGAACACGGTCACGCCGACGAGCTGGCCGCCACTCTCAAGCGCTGGCAGACCGAGCAGAACCTCCGGGCACCCGTGCTGCTGTGGATCGTCAAGAACCGGCACTCGAAGAAGTTCGCCAAGCTCCTCAACGACCTCATCACCCCGCGCCTGCTCAGTGCGATCTTCTTTGCGATCGACTACGAGGCCCTGCAGGCGTCGAGCGCCCGCCGAATTCCGCTGGCCGACATCCTCAGCGAGGACACCGACCTGATTTCCGATCTGCTTTCGACGGCGGATCCCGAGACGGCCCGCGATCTTGCCAACACCCTCATGCTGAATCAGGGCTTCGAGGAGCTGACTAAGAAGTCGCTGCTCGCCCGCTTCATCAAGATCTTCCCCAAGATCCAGTCGCTGGTGGCGGCCGATGCCGAGAGCAAGGAAGAGCAACTGCTGGTCTCGAAGGGCAGCTACGAACGGAAGCGCGAGGAGTACGAGCAGATCGTCTCAAAGAAGATTCCGGAAAACTCCAAGGCGATCGCGGCCGCCCGCGAACACGGCGATCTGAAGGAAAATTCCGAATACAAGATGGCGAAGCAGGACCAGCAGGTCCTGATGGCGCAAAAGACCTTGCTCGAGCGCGATCTCGGCCGGGCCCGTGTCACCGACTTCAAGGACGCGTCGACCGAGCAGGTCAGCGCGGGCACCATCGTCGAGGTCCGCAACGAGACCAAGAGCAACACGATCACCTACACGATCCTCGGCGCCTGGGATGGCGACCCGGAGAAGCACATCATTTCGTACAAGACGGCGCTCGGTACGGCGCTCCTCGGTCGCAAACAAGGTGAACGCATCCGCGTGAAGCTCGGCGGCAACGACGAAGATTTTTCGATCCTCAAGATCGTCCGCTACGCCGATACGATCTCGGCCTGAGGTTCGTTCGGGTTGTCTCCGCGGCGGGAAGCCGCTCCGACAGGCGGAGACTACGCCGCGACCGCAGGTTGCATTCGCCCCGGCGACACCTCAGCCTGTGGCCCGCGTGGACACTTCGTGGGACAGCCTGAAAATCCTCTCCGACCCGACCCGGGTCCGGCTGCTCGCCCTTACTTTCCGGGAAGAGCTCTCGGTAGCTGAACTCCAGGAGATCCTCGGGATGGGGCAGTCCCGCATCTCTTCCCAATTGGCGCTGTTGCGCACGGTCAATTTTGTGACGGATCGGCGGGACGGGAAAAACGCCTTTTACTCCTTCCGCGGCAACCTCCCGCCGAAGACCCTCGCGCTGATCCGGGCCGCGATTGATGCCGTCGCCGATCTGCCGGTGATGGCGGAGGATCGGGAAAATCTCGACCGGATCCTCCAGAAACGCCGACGCACCCAGGAGCAGTATTTCAACCTCATCGCCGGCCGGTTGGGTAAAAATTATTGTCCCGGCCGTTCCTGGGAGGCGATCGGTCATCTTGCCCTACGGCTCACTCCTCAGATCGACATCGCCGACCTCGGCGCAGGCGAGGGCCTGGTCTCACAGTTGCTCGCGCACCGCACCCGCCAGGTCTGGTGCATCGACAACTCCCCGCGCATGGTGGAGTTCGGCTCCAGCCTCGCGCGCAAGAACGGGCTCGCCAACCTCTCCTACAAACTGGGTGACATCGAGAACGTGCCGCTGCCCGAGAAATCCGTCGATCTCGCGATCCTGAGCCAGGCGCTCCATCACGCGCAGCACCCGCAGGTGGCGGTCGACGAAGCGTTCCGGATCCTGCGCCCCGGCGGGCAGATCCTCGTGCTTGATCTCAACGAGCACACCTTCGCCAAGGCGCGGGAGCTATATGCCGATGTCTGGCTCGGCTTCACGGAAAGCGCGCTGCACGGCTTCCTGAAAAAATCCGGTTTCAGCAAAGTGGAAGTGGCAGGCGTGGCTCGGGAGACCGAGGAACCGTGCTTCGAAACGCTGCTCGCCAGCGGCATCAAGCTGCCGCGCTGATTGGGTTCTTCGTCTCCTGGGAGCGCGGACGCCCTCGTCCGCATCGGATCGAACGGCGGACGAGGACGTGCGCGCTCCCAGGGGGAAGCCACAGGCCTGCCTTGTATTTCCCCTCGCGCGGCCCGGGGTTGCGCGTTCGCGGTTCACCCGTAGCGTGCAGCCATCCCGTCCCCGGCGTCACTGAGTCACCGCGCACCATGAGAATCCCGTTTGTTTGCGTCCTGCTTTCGTTGCTGGTCCCGATGTCGCCGGCCGCCGTTCCGTCCCGGGACGAGACCCTTTTCCTGTTCGAGAACCGCAAGGTGGTCGTCGCGGTGCCGGAGGGATTCAAGTTGGAGCGAAGTCCGGAGGCGGCGGGCGTGATCACTCTCAGGCTGGCCGACTCCGGCGACCAAGTGAGCGCGGAAATCCGGTTTCTGCCCGACCCCGAGCTCCGCTTCATGCCGTCGCGCCCTCGGAAGGAGCTGATGAACGAGATGTTCAACGAGTATGTGTCCGCCTCCACCGAGCGGGCGATGCAGTTCGAGGAACTCGAACCGCGGGTTGGAGCCGGCACCTACTGCGTGTTCACCGATGCCCGCCTCGTGGGCAAGAGCCCGTTGCCGGCGGGAGAATATCTGCACCTGACGGTCGGCTTGAAGGCGTGGCCCGGGGTGATCGCGATCTTTCGCGTCTTCAGTCAGGACACCAAATCGCGCGAGTATCAGGCGATGCTCGCCCTGCTGCGCGAAAGTCTCGAGGAGCGGGCCGTGCCGTTGAAGTAGGCGCCGGGGCGCCTCAGAGCTTCTTGATCGCGTACGCCATCGCGGACGCGATCTTTTCGAGTTGTTCGTCGGTGTGCATCGCGGAGATCGCGGTGCGGATGAGATCCTTGCCGGCGGGAACGGCGGGCGCGATCGACATGACGGTGAAGACACCCTTGTCGAGCAGCGCCTTCCAAAACGGATACACGCGTTCCTTCGAACCGAGGACGATCGGCACCGCCGGCGTCTCGCTCTCCCAGGTATCGAGCCCAAGCGACTTCAACATCGCTCGGTACTTCCGGGTGTTGGCCCAGAGTTTTTCCAGATGCTCGGGCTCCGACTGCATGAGCTCGAGCGAAGCCTGCGCACAGGCCGCCTGGCTCGGGCTGATGGCGGCGGAGAAGATCGTCTGTTTCGAATGCGTGCGGAGATATTCGATGATCTCGTTCGAAGCCGCGACAAAACCGCCGGTGCTGGCGAGCGACTTCGACATGCTGCCACAGACGAGGTCGACCTTGTCGTTGAGCCCAAAGTGATCGACCGTGCCGCGGCCTTGGCGACCGAGGACGCCAAACCCGTGGGCGTCGTCGAGTACGGTGAAGCAGCCGTTTTCCTCGGCGATTTCCGAGAGCTCCGGCAGTCGCGCGATGTGGCCCTCCATCGAGTAGACGCCCTC
>JBEIHL010000010.1:0-13866 GCA_040381375.1 Opitutaceae bacterium | reverse complement strand
TCTACGACGCCGCCTCGCTGACCAAGGTCATCGCGACCACCACCGCCGCCATGCAGCTCGTCGAACGCGGCAAGCTCGACCTCGACGCGCCGGTCGCCCGCTACCTTCCGGCCTTCGGCCAGCACGGCAAGGACGTCATCAAGGTCCGGCACCTGATGATCCACATGTCGGGTCTCCGGCCGAGCATCCCCACGACTCCCGCCTGGGACGGCTACGCCGGCGCAATCGAACGCGCCTGCGCGGAGCAGATCCGCAGCGTGCCGGAGAGCGCATTCGTGTATAGCGATATCAACTACATCGTGCTCGGCGAACTCATCCGCCTCGTCAGCGGTCGCACGCTCGACGTCTATTGCCAGCAGGAAATCTTCGGCCCGCTCAAGCTGGCCGACACCGGATTCGTCCCGCCCAAGGAAAAGTTTTCCCGCATCGCCCCCACCGAACTGGTCGACGGTCGGATGATCCACGGCGTCGTCCACGACCCGACCGCCCGCCGGATGGGCGGCGTCGCCGGCCACGCCGGGCTCTTCACCACCACCGCCGACCTCGCCCGCTTCGCCCGCCTGCTGATCAATGGCGGCGAACTCGAGGGCGTGCGCATCCTGAGCGCCGCGAGCGTCGCAACGATGACGCGCGTGCAGAACGACGGCTCCGACCGCCGTGGACTCGGCTGGGACATTGACACCCGCTTTTCCGGACCGCGCGGACGGTGGTTCCCCGCCGGCGCGTCGTTCGGTCACACCGGCTGGACCGGCACCAGCATCTGGGTCGACCCGGCCGCGAAGAGTTTCGTGATTTTCCTCAGCAATCGCGTGCATCCCGACGGCAAGGGCGACGCGACCCCGCTGCGCCGCGAGATCAGCACGCTCGCCGCCGAGGCGATCGGCCTCGACACCCACGCGGTGCTGAACGGCATCGACGTGCTCGTCAAAGCGGACTTCGTCCAACTGCGCGGCCTGAAGATCGGACTCATCACCAACCAATCCGGCCGCGACCGGCAGGGCCGGCTGACCATCGATCTGCTGCACGAGGCGAAGGACGTGAAACTCGTCGCGCTGTTCGCCCCCGAGCACGGCATTCGCGGCGTGGCCGACGACAAGGTTGGCGACACGATCGACGAGCGGACGAAGCTGCCCATCTACAGCCTTTACGGTGACTCGCCGAAGCGGACCCCCGGCATGAGCCAGGCCGAGTACGACCTCGCGGTGATCCGCTCCCGCGCCCCGAAGGCCGAGCATATCCGGGATCTGGATGCGCTGGTCTTCGACCTCCAGGATATCGGCGCGCGCTTCTACACGTATTCCGCCACGCTGGGCGCCGCGCTCGAGGTGGCCGCCCGGGAGAAGAAGAAGTTCATCGTGCTGGACCGGGTGAATCCGATCTCCGCCACGTCGTTCGAAGGCCCGGTGATGTCGCGGCCGCCGAGTTTCATCGGCTTCCACCCGATGCCCGTGCGCCACGGCATGACCCTCGGCGAGCTGGCGCGGTTCTACAACACCGAGCTCAAGTACAATGCGAACCTCGAGATCATCCGCTGCGAGAACTGGACGCGCGACCGCTGGCTGGACCAGACCGGCCTTCCCTGGGTGAATCCTTCGCCGTCGATGCGCAGCCTGACCGCCGCGACCCTTTATACCGGCTTCTGCCTGCTGGAAAGCACGTCGATCTCGATGGGCCGCGGCACCGCGAAGCCGTTCGAACAGGTCGGCGCGCCGTACGTCGATGGCGTGAAGTTGGCCGAGGAAATGAATCGCGCGGGCATTCCCGGCGTGCGCTTCGAGGCGGTGAAGTTTACGCCATCGATGGCGTTCTACCCCGGTCCGGCGGCGTCGTTGAAGTACAAGGATCAGGAGTGCGGCGGCGTGCGTGCGATCCTCACCGACCGCAACGCCTGTCCGGTCGTCGACATCGGCATCGAACTCGCGCTCGTCGTCCACCGGCTCTACCCGGACAAGTTCAAGGTTGAGGAGATGGGCCGCCTGCTCGGCGACGACGAGACGCTCACCGCCATCAAGGCCGGCGAGTCGCGCGCTGCGATCAAGGCGCGCTGGGCCAAAGCCGGCGCCCAGTTCGGGGAACGCCGCAGTGCTGCTCTCCTCTATCGCTGACGGTTTGAAGGTGGAGCAGCCTGTCCCCAGGCTGCTGTGTTGGAACCGGCGCGACTCAAATCTGGATTAGACCGCGCAGTAAGCAGCCTGGGGACAGGCTGCTCCACCCTACCCCGGCTCCTTGGCCGCGCCGAAGGTCTTTCCCGCCACGCGATCCAGCACCACGCAGCCCAGATAGCCGCTGAGCGCCGCGAGCACAAACGCGCCAAACGGTGTGCCGAGCACTCCGGCGCTCATCTCGAACCCGACCAACCCGGCCCAGGCGGCCCCGACGAGGATCAAGCCGACGAGCATGCCTTCCACCGCCCGCCGCACGAGCAAGCCGGCCCGCCGTTTCCGATTGCGCAGGTAGCGGGCGGCGCCGCCCAGCACTCCTCCTCCGAGGGCCGCCACGGTCGCAGCCACCGGGAACACGAGCCGAACCCCGAGTTCGTCCCGCCAGGTTCCGGCCTGCGCCACGATCCGGTCCGCGCCGACGCCCGTCGATCGGAGCTCGACCGACGCGGAACTCTCGCCCGCCGCGAGCACGATCGTCGCCGGATGTTGGATACGCCCGCTCGTCAACTGCACCGTCAGCGGCTGGACCGCCGCCAACGGCATGCCGTCCCGCGCCACGAGGCTCACGGTCAGCACGCCGGAGCCGATGCCGAACGCGGTGAGTTCGGCCGAAGCCAGCGCCAGCTTGATTCCGCCCGCCTCACGCCGAACGGCGACGCTGGCCTTCAGCTCGTCGCGCGGACTCACCCGCGCCGTGAACATCGTCTCGCCCTCGACCTGTCCGGTCGAGAGCTGCACCCGCTTGTAGCCCGACCCGCCACTGCGCTCGATCGTCACGCGGTCCTCCACGATTCGCGCATTCGACCCCTCGACGAAGAACGTGACCGTGCGCGGGACCGGCAGGGCGACTTCGCGGCCGTCCTCGAATTCGTAACCGACGAACAGCTCCGTCGCATAGGTCTTGAGCGTCTCGTTCCACGTCAGGGGCACTCCGCTCGGCCGCAGGAAGAGGCCGCCCAGGTTAGGCCGGGGAGAGGCTGCCGCTCCCGTCGCGAAGGTCACGTACCGCGCCGGAAACTCGAGCCCGTCTTTCGGCAGCGCGCGCCGCTCGGGCGGCGGCGGCGCCAACACGTAACCGCGCTGCGGATCAACCTCGGCCTTGATGCTGCCTTCAGGAGTCCGGGCCACCGCGACCTCTGCTCCGGCGGCGTCGTAGAGCTTGAGCCGCGCACCGACGTCGGGCTTCAGCGCGAGCGTCAGCGCCGCGCGATCGGGGGCGATACGCTCGACCTTCACCGACACGATACCCTCCGTGACGAGCGGACGCCGCACGTTGGTCGCCTTCGTAGCTTTCGTCGCCGCCGGATTCACAGGCTGCGCGCCAACGATGCCAGCCAGCAGGATAAATCCGAGCAGTCCCTTGGACCGAGAACACATGGAGGAAATGGTAGCCACGGACGACGTCGCTTATAATTGCAGACGAGTTGCCTTGTCGAGCGCCACTCTCAAGGCAGTCGAACCATTTACAGGAGATCGCAGAGGACGCGGAGGGCTGGCGCAGCGAAAGCCCAGCCTCTGCGTCTGATCTCTGTGTTCTCTGCGGCCTCCTGTAAAGTCGACCGGTCAAATTCACCCAGATTGCAGTCCGTCAGTGCCTGGCAATTCGTCGATCTCGTAATGCCTCTCAGGTGCCCAGAAATCCGACATCGAGCGGACACGTGGCTTTTTTGCCGCTGTCCGCCACGAGCTCGATCCCGCCGTTCAGCGCGCGGATGTTCTTCACGCGGTCGAAGCCCGCCGGGATCGCGCAAACGCCGATGATGTAGTTCACCGCGGTGGGTTTCTCCGGATCGAGCGCGAGCACGGTCGGGATGCCGTGGCGGTTGAGCGGATTCGGCCGGGCCGACTCGGCGAGGCCGTAGTGGAAGTAGCTCGTCGTATCCTCGACGCCCATGACGGAGGTGTGCCGGCCGTTCCACGGCGCGTAGTGCCGGCCGCCATTGGAAATCCAGAGAATCGTGTGCCGCAGGGTGTGCGGATCGCGCAGGGCGAAGTACACATGTCCCTCGTCGGGAAACGTGACCGCCGTCCACGCGAACGGGAGTTTCGGGTCCGCCGTCAGCATCACGAGGTCGTCGAAGCCACGGCGCGCCGGGAAGCGGGACACATCGGTCGACTCGCCGGTGAGCATCGGCACGCGCTCGAGCGACTTGAAGGCCGCGCCCGGCTGGAGCGACTGGTAGCCGCGGTTCTCCGGGCGCTCGAACAGGTCGGGCAGCACCTGGGCACGCACGAAACGGCTCGTGCTGATCACGCCGCTGCCCGGCGTATCCGGAAACTTGAGCAGCGCGTGGTGGCCGACGCTCATCGGACCGCGGCCGGTGAGCACGTGGCGCTGGTAAACCGCGGTGTGGCCGTCGATGAGGGTGACGAATTTGTCCGCCGTGCCCGGCCGGACTTTCTGGCGCAGCGTGGCGTGGAGGGTCACGCGGTCCGTCCCGCGCGTGAACCGCTTGAGCCGCCAGGCGGCATTCGCGGTTTCACCGTGGGGCGGATGCCGCTCGCCGCGCCACTCGGTGCCGTTGCCGCCAAATGGCGCGCAGAAAAAATCGCCCCGCAGCGCGCGCAACAGCGCGGGCGTTTCCGGCGCCAGTTTTTCCTCGGCCCACGGTGCGATCGCGAACGGTGAGACCAGGCGGTGATCAATGCGAAACGCGACCGGCGCAAGATGGCCGCCGAGTTTCGTGAGGCTCGCATGAACATGGCTCGAGCGGAACGACCAGGAGGGCTGGCCATGGACGGGGTGCAGCGTGGGGGCGCTCATGGTGACGCGCAGCGTCGCGTGACCCACCGCGAGTGGCAAGCGTACAAGGCTGCTTGGGCGGCGCGGGCCGCCGGAGCAGGGAGCAGGGAGAAAGGAGCAGGAACAGACCGATCGACTTCGGCCGCGTCCGGAAGGTACGAGACCCGCGGCACGCTCGCCGCCCAATCGGACTCACATCGGCTTGGGCCCTTTCTCCCTTTTCCCTGCTCCCTGCTCCGGGGCGCTCCAAAGGCAGCGCTTCACGAGATGGAATTACGTTCGCGCCCTACTTCATCGCTTCGACGTAGTCCGCCAGTGTCCGCAGGTTCATGATGAACGTGTCGGTGCGGATTTGCTCGGTCCCGCGGTATTTCGCGATCCAGCGGCCCTGCGCATCGAGGGCCGCGATCGCGGCGCGCACGCGCGGCTCGAGGGCCTGCGCCCGCGCCGCCCGGCCCTTCTCGCTCGCGGCGTCCTTCTCCGCCTTCGTGCGCTTCTCCAGGATCGCCGCCCGGCCCGCCGCCTTGACGTCCTCGTACTGGCGGATCGCACCCTGCACGCCGTACGGGCCGCGCCACGAATAACCGGTCTGCCGCTCGGGCGAGAGATCTTCGAGCCGGTATTTGATCTTCCCGTCGCGGTCGCCGTAGATCGGCGTGTTGGTGCCGAGCTCGTACATGCGGGCCCAGGTGCCCGGGGCAATCTCCGAGCGCTTGAACCATGCGATCGCCCGCGGCAGCGGCTCGAGGAACTTCTCGTCTCCGGTTTCCAGATACAGGTCCACCAGCAGCCGCATCACGCCGACGCTTTCCCCCGAGCACACGCTCGGCGGCTCAAAGGCCCGCGCCCACGCCGGCTGAAGCTGCGGGTTGTACTGCTGCGCCCAGACCGGCTGGGGCTCGGGCAACTGCGCCAGCAGGAGGAAATCGCCGCCTTTGAGCGCCGCGGCCCGGTACTCCGGCCGGCCCAGCCGCTGGCCGGCGTCGAGCAGCGTCATCACGCAGTCGCGGTGGGTGTTGTCGTTGAGCGTATAGAAGAGATTGTAATTGGCCTTCGGATACTCCCGCGGGTACGAGGCCGGGATGCTCGCCGGCTGCACCGGATACTCCTGCGGATCGACCGGCTGGCCACTCCAGCGCTGCGGCCAGCCGCCGTTGGGCCGCTGGGCAGCCAGCAGCTTGGTCAGCGCATAGTCACGGGCCGCGCGGATCCCCACGTCGCGCGGCTCGTTCGAGCCCTTGGCCGCGTCCGCCACGGCGAGCAGCAGCCGCAGCGCGCTCTGGCTGTTGTCGTCATCGAACGTGGAAACATTGCGGCGCTTTGCCGCCTCGACCGCCGGGACCCGGCCGAGGTCGGACCGCCGGTACCAGGCCGGGCTCTTCGCAGGATCAAAGTCGACGACGTAGTCCCAGCCGCCGGACTCGAGTTGGCCCACGACGAGAGCATGCGCCGCCGCCTTGGCCGCGTCGAGAAACGATGCATCGCCCGTCGCCTCGTACGCCCGCAGGAACGCCATGCCCATCGAGGGCGTGCCCGGCGGCTGGACCCAGATCTGCGTCGGAGTGGCCACGTTCTCTCCCGCCCGCTCCTTCAGGTCAGGCGAGTAACGCCAGAGGTAACCGCCCTCGGCGGCGATCGAGCGCATGAACGTGGTCGCCCGGTTCATTGCTGCCCGGGCGTCAGTGGCGAGAGCGGCATCGGCCGCGGGCAGCGCGGGAGAGGCGAAGGCGAGAGCGAGCGCCAGCGCGCCGCAGAGGGGATTCGGGATTTTCATGGCGAAGGGCAAACGATGATCACGGGGCGGAGCGCAGGTCGAGACTGGCCCCGGCTCCGGGACCCAGTCGCGCCTCGAGCTGGGCCCGGTAAAGGCTGCGGGGCCGCACCGGGGTGCCGGTCGCCTCGACGAAGCCCGGCGGCGCGTCTGGCGTCCAGCTCCCCTGGACGATCGCGCTGATCCATGCCGCCGTCGACGGCCGGTGCACGACGAGGCGGTCGCCGACCTTGTATCCGGCAGCCGTATCCACGGAAAAACTTCGCGCACTCCACGGCACGTACGCATCGGTGATCCGCCGGCGTGTGCCGTCGATCTCCCGCCGGCCGGGCCCGCGGGCGAGACCGATCTCAATCAGCGAACGCTTCTTCCTGCCCGTGGCGATGATCGTGGTGCCGCCACGCGAGAGGTCGCGCCCCTCGCCACGCAACACGACGCCGCCCTCCCGGATCGAAAGCGATTCGGCCACGCGAAAGGTCCCCCGCTCCAGCAACACCGCGCCGCGAAAGCCTCGCGCATCGGCGGGCCGGCGCGAAACTTCGTCGATCGCCGCCTGAATCCGCGCGCCGTCGTCGCCGGCCGGTCGTGGCGTCACGCGCACCACCACGGGCAAATCCGGCAGCCGCACACCGCCTCCGCCATAACCGGCCCGGGAGAAGTCGGGAATCGTGTTGCCCTGTTCATCGGCCCGGTAAGCGAGCCGGCCGGCGGCATCGGTCCAGACCCAGGTACTCGTCGCAGCCATGGACGGCGAAAAGGCCACGCCGGCCAGCAGGACGGCCAGTCCGATCACGCACGCGGGGGCTGGGCGGAGAATCATGGGAAAGCGAAAAGGCAGGACGCCGGTGGGCGGCGAGGGTTGCGGAGATAACCGTGCGCGGGCGGCGCGACCCGGGCAACCCTTCCCGCAGGTCATCGTCCCGCGCGGCTGCGTCGCTGTAGGAGCGGCTTCGCGCCGCGACAGCAATCGGACTTGCGTCGGGTCGCGGCGTAAAGCCGCTCCTACACCCGGAAGAACTGCAAAAAACACTCCCGCCCTTTCCATTGGATTGCGACGCTGCCGCCGCCGGACATCGTACCGCATCCCCATGCGTCTCTCCCTCTGCCTGCTCGCCCCGTTCGTTTTCGCATCTGCGCTGGCTCAGGCGCCGTCCGCCCCGCCGCCGCCGAAGCGCATTCCGGTTCCAGGTATCACGCTCACCGATACCGAGCGCAGTGAACTCACGGGCAGCGCCGCCGCGCTCCGGCGGGACCTGGATGCGTTGGCGGCAGAGTTGACCGCCGACCCCGCGCGCCGCGCGCTGCTGCCCGACGTGGAGATCTTCCACAAGGCGGTCGACTGGGCGCTGCGTTACGACGAGTTCATGGCGCCAAAGGACCTCGCCTACGCCCGCACGCTGCTGGCGCGCGGCCAGGAGCGACTGCAGCAACTGCGCGCGAAACAGGCGCCGTGGCTCGACGCCACCGGCCTCGTCCTGCGCGGACACCGCTCCCGCCTCGACGGTTCGGTCCAACCCTACGCGTTGTACGTCCCCGCGTCGTTGTCCCGCGCGCCAGAACCGACGCCCCTGATGGTCTGGCTGCTGGGTCGCGGCGAGAAACGGACCGAGCTCACCTTCCTGGCCGAACGCGAAGCGGCACCGCCGCAACTGATGCCGAAGGACGTGCTCACGCTCGTGCCCTACGGCCGGTTCTGCAACGCGACCAAGTTCGCCGGCGAGGTCGACGTCATGGAAGCGCTCGCGGCCGTGCGCGCCCAGTACCGCGTGGATGGCAACCGCATCGCCGTGGCCGGGTTTTCCATGGGAGGCGGCAGTGCGTGGCATCTCGCGACCCACTATCCGAGCCTCTGGGCGGTGGCGTCACCGGGCGCCGGGTTCGCCGAGACGCCGATCTTCACCAAGGCCGACGCGCCCAACAGGGAGCCGCGCCCGTGGTGGGAGCGGATGCTGTGGATCCAGTACGAGGCGACCGGCATCGCGGGCAATCTCGTGAACCTGCCCACGCTCGCGTACGCCGGCGAACTCGATGGCCAGAAGGAGGCGTCGGACCTGATGGAAGCGGCCATGAAGAAAGAAGGGCTGCGGCTCGAACGCTTCATCGGACCGCAGACCGCGCACAAGTATCACGAAGCGACCAAGGCGGTGCTGACGCAGCGGCTGGAGGAATTGCTCGCGCAGGGCCGCGATCCTCAGCCGCGCGAAGTGTGGTTCCACACCTACACGCTGCGCTACGCGGAGTCGGCGTGGATCCGGATCGAAGGCATGGGACGACACTGGCAACTGGCAGAGGCGCGCGCGACGCTGCACGACAGTAACCACATCGCGGCGCAGACGAAGAACGTCGAGGCGATCGCGTTTCCCGGACTCACGGCCGCGACGGTCGAGCTCGACGGCCAGCTCCTGCGAGTGGCCGACCTGGAACTCCGTTTCCACCGGCAGGGCGACGCCTGGCGGCAGGGGCCCGCGCCGGGGTTGCGCAAACGCCCCGGCCTCACCGGGCCGGTCGCCGACGCGTTTGTCGAGCCGTTCCTCTTCGTGCGCCCGACCGGCCGTCCGCTGCACCCGGCCGTCGGCACCTGGGTCGAGAGCGAACTCACCGCGGCACGGCAGCTCTGGCGCGACGTGTTTCGCGGCGACGTGCGCGTCAAGGCGGACCGCGAGATCTCGGACGCCGACATCGCCGGCCACAACCTGATCCTCTGGGGTGATCCATCGTCGAACGCGCTGCTGCAGCGACTGCTGCCGCAACTGCCGCTGACGTGGGACCGCGCCTCACTCGCGTTGCGCGGCAAGACGTATCCAGCGGAGCAGCACGCGCCGATCCTGGTCTTTCCCAACCCGCTCAATCCCGCCCGGTACATCGTGCTCAACAGCGGCATCGATTTCCGGGCCGACGGCTACGGCAACAATGCGCTTCAAACGCCCAAGCTGCCGGACTGGGCGGTGGTCGACCTGCTCACCCCGCCCGGGCCGCGCTGGCCCGGCCGGATCGCCGACGCCGGGTTCTTCGACGAAAAGTGGAGGTAAACGCGGGAGCGCGGAAGTCCTCGTCCGCAAAGGAGCAGGAGCAGACCTGCCAAAGTGGCCCGGTCCTCCTGCTCGCGAGAAGGGTTTATCTCAGGTCATTTGCACGCATCCGAGCTTTACGAACGTTTTACGATCGGGCAAACCGCTTGGAAGTAGCCCGCACGTTCCGTTTCGCCCGGCCATGCCACACGTATTGCTGCACGAGTCTGCCCACTCCCGCGTCGTTCCTCAGGAACCTGCCGGAGCGGTCTCGTGGCCGACCATCCTGCTGGTGGAAAGCGATCTCGCCCTCGTGCGCACCCTCGTTTGTCACTTGGAGAGGCGCGGGTTTCACGTGGCCGCCGCGGCGAGTCTCGCCGAAGCACGCGAGTACCTGCATCGGCGGAAGTCCTGGACCCTGATCGTTTCCGAGTGCCACCTGCCCGACGGCACGGGCTGGGAGCTGCAGGCGGCGCTGAAAGAACAGGGCGTGAAGACGCCGTTTCTGCTGCTGTCGAGCAGCCCGTTTTCCGCCACGCTGTGCGCGGGGGCCGACTTTCTGGTGAAACCGTTTTCGCCGGCCAAGCTCGAGGCGAGGGTGAACGCGCTGACCGGGAAATAAACCCGCCGCGAGTCGAGCCGCGCCGCCCGACGTCGCGTGGCTCCCAGCCCAAGTCGCGACAATTACGTCGCCCCGCCGTCCACGGCGTTGCCTTCCGGGTGTGCGCGCCAAACGTTTCAGGGCCCCTCCCCATGAGCACCCCTGCCGCTTTCGTCCGCCTCGCGTGCCTTGCCGTGCTCGCGATCATCAGCTTCGTCGTCGCTTTGACGGCGCAGACTCCGCCGCCACCGGCGAAACGCCTGCCACCCGCGGGCGTCGCGATCCCGGCCGAGGCCCGCGCGGAACTGACCGCCGGCGCCGCTGCCCTGCGCCGGGAAATCGACGTCCTAGCCGGCACCCTCGGCTCCAACCCGCGGCAACACGCGTTGCTTCCTGACGTCGAAGTCCTGCACAAGGCGGTCGACTGGGCGCTGCGCTACGACGAATTTTTCGACGTCAAGCAGGTGGCCGTAGCGCGACGGATGCTGAAGCTCGGCCACGAACGCGCCGCGCAGTTGCGAGCGGGCAGTGCGCCCTGGCTCGAGGCCACGGGCCTGATCGTACGCGGTTTTCGTTCGCCCCTCGACGGCTCGATCCAGCCCTATGGGCTCGTCGTGCCGGCGTCGCTGCCGCGCGCGGCCGGCGCCACCCCGCTGATGGTGTGGCTACTGGGTCGGGGTGAGAAACGCTCGGAGCTCGCGTTCCTCGCGGAGCGCGAGGCGGGCCCGCCGCAATTGACGCCGCAGGACGTGCTCACGCTCGTGCCTTACGGCCGGTTCTGCAACGCGACCAAGTTCGCCGGCGAGGTCGACGTCATGGAGGCAATCGCGGCCGTGCGCGCCCAGTATCGCGTCGATGCCAACCGTATCGCCGTCGCCGGGTTTTCTATGGGCGGTGCGAGCACCTGGCACCTGGCGACGCACCACCCCGGGCTCTGGGCCGCCGCGGCTCCCGGGGCGGGCTTCGCCGAGACGCCCGTCTACGCCAAGGTCTTTGGACCCGGCAAGCCCGAGCGCACGCCCTGGGAGCAGACCCTGTGGCGCTGGTATGATGCCACCGGATACGCCGCCAACCTGCGCCATCTGCCCACGATCGCGTACAGCGGCGAGATCGACCCGCAGAAACAGGCGGCCGACATGATGGCCCGGGCGATGACGGCCGAAGGACTCACGCTCGAGCACCTGATCGGACCACAGACCGCGCACAAATATCACCCGGAGACCAAGGCCACCCTCACCGGCAAAATCGAGGGCCTGCTCGCCCGCGGGCGCGACGAGTGGCCGGCGGAAGATCACTTCACCACGTACACGCCGCGCTATGCAAAGTCGCGGCGGATCGAGGTCCGGGAGCTGGAGAAAGTCTGGGAGCGGGCCGACGTCGACGTGCGTTTTCCGAATCCCGATCAGCTCGAAGCCCGGACCCGCAACGTCGCCGCGTTCCGCGTCCGCCAGCCCAATCCGGGCCGCCTCGCCGCCACGATCGACGGCCAGTCGCTCGTCGCGGAATCCGGCCTCGCCGACGGCTGGTTCGTGAAGGAGAACGGCCGCTGGGCCGTCGAGGACCGCGCCGCCAACGAACGCCGGTGGAGCAACGGCCAACGCAAAGTTCACGGCCTGAGTGGACCGATCAACGACGCGTTCATGGAACCGTTCCTGTTCGTCCGCCCAACGGGCAAGGCCGCCCACGCGACCGTGGCGGCGTGGACCGAAGCCGAGTTGCGCCACGCGACCAAGATGTGGCGCGACCTCTTTCGCGCGGATGTCCCGATCAAGGACGACACGGCGGTCACGGCCGACGACCTCGCGAACCGGAACCTCGTCCTCTGGGGCGACGCGACGTCCAACCGGCTGCTCGCCCGACTGCTCGCCGGCGGCGGCCTGCCCTTGAAGTGGAACGGGCAGCACCTCGAACTCCGCGGGAAGACCTACGACGCCGCGCACCACGCCCCGGTGCTGGTTTTCCCCAATCCGCTGAGTGGAGGAAGACGCTACATTGTCCTGAACAGCGGCATTGATTTTCGGGACGAAGCCTACGGCACGAACTCGCTGCAGACGCCGAAGCTTCCCGACTTCGCGATCATCGACCTGCGCGAGCCCGCCGGTCCGCGCTGGCCGGGGAAGATCGTGGACGCGGGGTTTTTCGATGCGACGTGGCGGTAGCACAGTTGAACCCGGCAAGAAGAACCGCGCGGCTGAGCCGAATCCCTCGTGAATGGAACCAGGCAGTCCTTACAGGGGGCCACAGAGTAGCGCAGAGAAAAACATCATTCAGAAGAATATCTCTCTGCGTCCTCAGCGATCTCCTGCCGATTGTCTGAGTTTGAATGCCTTGAGAGTTGTTCGACCCAAAATGCACGCGGCAAAACAGCGGGGTGCGGCTGAGTGAATTCGGCGGAGTCAGGATTCCCGCCAATAGTCGGAATTTCATACATCCGCCTTCGAGGCACGTAGCCGACCCAGGGGAATTAACGGTGGCTCGGGGCGGATAAAAGCAACCCAAGTGATTTGTAATCAAATTCTCGTAGAAATGGCGAATTCAACCGCACGAACCAGTGGCATACCCAATGCCAGGGAAAAAACCCAAAGCGGGGGGTGAGTTTCTCGCCACATTTCAACGTCAGCTCAACTCCACCAACTCCTCACCCTAAAACATAATAAAAACAGAAAATGTGCAGTGTTTGCGGCGGCGCTTCTCGCCGTCCTCCCGGCCTTCTCGGCCCGGGCAGCAGTTAACACGATGGCGGACATCGCCGTCGTCGTCGTCGAATCCGGCTCCATGTCCGGCGAGCACGCCTGGATCGGTGGCATGATCGCCAGCCTCAACACCAACCTCATTGCTGCTGGCGTTACCGATGCGAAGTTCGCGTTGGTTGGTTACGGCAACAGCCTCGCTGGGAACCAAAATTCCGGTCGGACCCTGACCGACTTCACAAACGTCGCCGGATTTCACGCTGCCGACGATAACTTGGTGATCAGTGGCGGTACGGAAGACGGTTATGCGGGCATCAACCATGCCTTCAACAACCTCACGTTCCGTGCCGGCGCGGCCCAGAACTTCATCCTCGTGACCGACGAAGATCGCGACAACACCGACAACGCGGTTACCTACGCTAGCATCCTTCAGGCCCTGCAGGCTCGTGGCGCGCTGTTGAATGTCGTCGTCGACAATCCGTTCACGGCCAGCGGAACGGCCCTGGGCATCGACAACGCCGGGTTCGGCTACTAGGCCGATGGCTCCGGTGGCTTCACGCAGGTCGCCGGCGGTCTGGTCGCCCAGTCCTTCACGGCCGCCTTCTCGGCCATCAAGTTTGGCGAGATCATCACGCAGCCGTCGGAGGGCGTGCCGGATTCCGGCTCGACGATCGTGCTGTTCCTCAGCGGCCTCGCGCTCGTCGCGGGTCTCCGCCGTCGGATCTCGGCCTAAGTCGACCTATCCTCTCGTTGCAAAAGGCAGAGCCTCACGGCTCTGCCTTTTGTGCGTCCGCATGGGGCAGCGTTCATCAAGTATCGATCCAGATTCAAGGTCGCAAACCTGGGAGCGCGGACGTCCTCGTCCGCATCGTTCGGGCCATGCGGACGAGG
>JBEIHL010000009.1:0-14363 GCA_040381375.1 Opitutaceae bacterium | reverse complement strand
GTGACCGGCGAAAATATGCGCCTGGTCAAACTTCCGGCCGACAGTCCGCGCGGCGGCGTGATCACGCAGGGCACCGTGCTCGCGGTCACCTCCAATCCCACCCGCACGTCGCCGGTGAAGCGCGGACTCTTCATTCTTGAGAACATCCTCGGCACGCCGCCACCGCCCGCTCCGCCGAACGTGCCGGATCTCGAGGAGTCGAAGAAGGAATTCAAGGATCGCGAACCTAAGCTGAGCGAGATGCTTGCGGTGCACCGCGCCAATCCGATGTGCAGCTCCTGCCACCAGCGGATGGACCCGCTTGGTCTGGCCTTGGAAAACTTCAACGCCCTCGGGGGCTGGCGGGAGACCGACGCCGGACAACCCATCGAACCGGCCGGACAACTGGTGACGGGCGAAAAGTTCGCCGAAGTGCGCGAGTTGAAGCGTATCCTGCGGCGCGACCGCAAGATGGATGTCTACCAGTGCCTCACGGAGAAGCTGATGACCTATGCGCTCGGGCGGGGCGTGGAGTATTTCGACGTCCATACCATCGACGAAATAGCGGCGCGACTTGATCGTGAGGGTGGACGAATCTCGGTTTTGCTGACTAGTATTGTCGAGTCGGCGGCCTTTCAAAAGCAGCGCCGCGATTCGCCTGCCCCCGCCGTTTCGCATCATTCTCCCGCCCGCACCGATCCCACGACGCCATCGCCATGAAGCCCACCTCCACCCGTAAGACCGAGGCCGCCGCGCAACGTTTCTCTGGCGTCAGTCGCCGTCAGTTCCTGCGCGGGCTCGGCGCCTGTGTCGCCCTGCCGATGTTGGATTCCGCTTTGCGGCCGGTGGCAAGGGCGGCGACCGCCGCCCCGGTGGGCGGGGCCGTCACGGCGTCCGGCGCGCCGCTACGGATGGCGTTCGTCTATTTCCCCAACGGTGCGCACCAGGACTATTGGTGGCCGAAGGGTGAGGGCGCGAATTTCACCCTCGGCAAGACGATGCAGCCGTTGGCGCCGCTGCAGAAATCAATTCAGGTGCTCGGCGGGCTCGACCACAAGAATGCGACCGCGGGCAACGATGGCGCGGGCGACCACGCACGGGCGAACGCGACCTTCCTGACCGGGGCGCGGGCGCGCAAGACCGACAGCACCGACATCGAGGTCGGCATCTCCGTCGACCAGGTCGTGGCGCAGAAGATCGGTCACACCACGCGCTTTTCGTCGCTCGAACTTTCGTGCGACGCGATTCGCAAGTCCGGCCGCTGCGACTCCGGATACTCCTGCGCCTACCAGTACAATCTCTCCTGGGCTTCGGCGACGACGCCGATGGCGCCGGAATCCAATCCCCGTCTCGTGTTCGAGCGGCTGTTTGGGTCCGGCGGTCCGGACGAGCGGCAGAAGAATTTTCGCCTGCGGCAGGCCACGCAAAAGTCGCTGCTCGATTTTGTGATGGACGACGCCCGCTCCCTGCAACGGCAGCTCGGCGCCAATGATCGCGACAAGCTCGACGAGTACCTGACCGGCGTGCGGGAGATCGAGCAACGTATCCAGCGCGCCGAGAATTTCGGCGACTTGCCGAACCCCGGTGCCGATACGCCCGCCGGCATTCCTTCGAACTACGGCGAGCACATGGACGTGATGTACGACCTGCTTGCGATGGCTTTCGAGACCGATTCGACCAGGGTCTCCACGCTCCTCCTCGCCGGCGACGGCAGCAACCGCGCGTATCCGCAGATCGGAATCCCCGAGGGCCACCACTACTGCTCGCACCATCGCAACGACCACGACCTGATGGAGAAGATCGGCAAGATCGACCTCTACTACATGGAGCGGTTCGCGCGATTCCTGAAGCGGCTCGACGCGAAGAAGGACGTCGATGGCAAATCGATCCTCCATAACTCGATGATCGTTTACGGCTGCGGCAATTCCGACGGCAATCGGCACACCCATCACAACCTGCCGATCGTGCTGGCGGGCGCGGGTGGCGGCACCCTGACGCCGGGGCGCTTCCAACAGCTCGGCAATGTGCCGATGAGCAATCTCTTCCTCAGCATGACGGATCGCATGGGCGTGGCCGGCGTCGAACGCATCGGCGACTCGAGCGGCCGCGTGATGAAGGTCTGAAGTTCCGGCGCCTCCCCTGGGAGCGCCGGGCTCCAGCCCGGCCTCGGGACACACTGATGCCGAGCTGGAGCTCGGCGCTCCCGGGACACCTACGACGTCATGTTCTCCTGTAACGCCAAACCGTACCACGACCAGGCGGACGAGGACGTCCGCGCTCCCGGAATATCTACTGCGGCAGGTTGCTCAACGCGCGCCGCAGCACATCCAGTTTTTCCGGCGGGCCGCGAAAAATCTCCTCGGGAAACGACCTCAGGTCGACGATCTCCCCGTACGCCGCCGCGCCCTGATCCGATTCCAACTGCAGGCCCGCGAGGTACTGCAAGCGCAGGTTCCGGTCGCGGTTGATCTCCGCGCCCTTCAGCCACGCCTTCAGATCCGGCAACTGGCCGGCATACGTGGACAGCAGGTCGACCGCCGAGCCGAGGTCCAGGTTGAAGAGCGCGGCGCTCACCCTCGCGTGGTCGGCCCGGTCGAACCGGCGCTGCAGCGCCTCGACCTCGACCACCAAAGGCTCCCGTTGCCCGAGCATCACGGTGTCGTAGCCGTAGCCGTCGTCGTCGTTCGCCCAGATCGTGCCATGCGGGAAGACGGAAAAGAACGTCGCGATCTCGCTGCGCACGACGGCCCGGTCCGATTCGTACAGTGGCACCCACTGCGTCACCAGCCCGCCGGGCTTGAGCCGCTGTTTGCACAGCTCGAAATACTCCTGCGAATACAGCACGGCCGAGCCCTTCACCCACGGATGGATCGGGTCGGACGTAATCACGTCGAACGTCTCGCGCGTGGTCGCGATGAAGTGCCGCGCATCATCGTGGATGATCTGTACCCTGGGATCCTTGAGTACACCGTGATTCTCCTCGTGAAAATGCGTCGCGACCACCTTCGGGATCAGCGGCTCGATATCGCAGATCACGATGCGTTCGATCGAGGGGTGCAGCACGAACGTGCCGGCCGTGACGCCCGCGCCGCAGCCGACGATCAGGACCGAGCGCGGATTCGGGTGCAGCAGCGCGGGAATGTGCCCGAGCATGCGCTGCAGCCGCATGTCCTTGATGATGCTCGAGGCCTCCGTCTTGCCGCTGACGTGAAAGAAGCGGGCGCCGCCCGGAGTCTCGGTCACCGCCACCGCGGAGTTCATCCCTTCGCCCTGATAAATCGGCCGCGCGCCGTAGTCGGTGGAGGCTACTTGGCGCCCGTACGCGACGAGCTGCCACGGCAGCCTGGGCACGAGTTGCGCGCACCCGAACGCCAGGAGGCCGGCGGCCGCCAGCGTGGACCACGCGCGCGGAGTCCGGGGCTGGAGCGCGAGTCCGGCGCTCACGAGCGAAAGCGCGATCAGCGCGATCTGCGCGCCCTGCGATCCGAAGGCCGGCACCAGCAGCAGACCGCCCAGCACCGCGCCGGCGATCGCGCCCAGCGTATTGGCGGCGTAAGTACGCCCGACCAGCCGGCCCGCATCCTGGCCCGGCGCGGCAAGGCTCGCGAGGGCGAGGGGAAAACTGGCGCCCCACAGCAAAGCCGAGGGCAGGATCGCCCAGGCGCAGCGCAATAGGTCGAACTGGAACTTTGCCAGCGGCGCCGCCGCGAGAGCGGGATCGATCGGCCAGTGCGGCAAGGCCGTGGCAATCATGTACGCAGCCCAGGCGATCCCGGCGACCTGGAGCAGCTGGCAAACGGCGAGGCCCCAGCGCGGCTGGGTGAGGTTGCGCGCCAAGGTCGCGCCGACGGCACTGCCGAGACCGAGGCCGACGAGGAACACCGCCAGAATGATGGAAAACGTGTACACCGTCGCGCCTAGCAGGAGCGAGAGCACGCGCGCCCAGACAACCTCCGCCGCCAGGGCGCAAAAACCGGAGAGCCCGATGGCGACGAGCACCAAGGTGGAGCCGGGCCGGGTCGTGACGCCGCCTTTGTTCGCCGGCCGCACCACGCTCTCGGTCGGCCGCGGCGTCGCGCGCGCGAGGAGGAGCGCCAGGCCGGCGACGCCGACGTTGAGCGCCACCGCGCAATACGTGGCGACCGAGGTGTCGAACACGCGCAGCAGGTAGAAGCCCGCGAGCAGGCAGCCGATCACCGCCCCGGCGGTGTTGCCACCGTAGAAGAGTCCCAGCCACGCCACGCCCCGGGGCGTGGTTTCGATCCAGCGTGCGATGGCGGGCAGCGTCGCGCCCATCAGAATCGTCGGCGGCAGGAGGCAGATCACGCACACCGCCGCGCGGAGCAGGATGCCCGGCATCCCGTGGCCGACGAGGGACGTGTACAGCCGTCCGACGGCCGGCATCGCGAACAGCACCACGATACCCAGCAGTCCGATCCCGAGCTCCAGCCAGAAATACACCCGCAACGGATGATGCCTCGGCGAGATCCAACGCGGCAGCACGAGGCTGCCAAGGCACATGCCGCCCATGAACGTTCCCAACAATACCGCGAGCGACAGCGCCGAGGAGCCGATCACGAGCTGGAGCATTTGGAACCAGACGATCTCGTAGATCAGCGCCGCACAGCCGCTGCCCACGAAGAGCAGGATGAGTGCGGGCAGGTAACGCGGCGGGGCAGTGGGGGTCATGAAGGCGGACGAGGCAGCGTGACGGGCCAGACGCGCCCGTCCACGCATAGTTATAGCAATTGCATCCGGCTTCGGGACTTTTGGTCGGGCCGTCCTGGGACCGCCGACCGTAACCTGGGAGCGCGGACGTCCCCGTCCGCCTCGGATCGGAATGCGGACGATGACGTGCGCGCTCCCAGGTCGAGCGGGAGCTTGGCGCTCCCAGGAGGTTCAAGGCACCTCGTACACTTCCACCAGCACGATCCCGCTGCCGCCCTCGGCGCCGCTCACCTGGATCGTATACGGCGCCGCTGCCAAAGCCAGCAGCAGCGCGGAATCCGCCCGGTTCGATGCGAGGGGAAAGGCGCCGACCCGCGTGCTCGCGGCGACCACGGCTTCGCGGTTGGCTGCCGCCTGCCAGCCGATGTTTTCCGCGATCACCGTGCCGTTGGCCCGCAGCACCCGGACGAGGGGACGCGCCAGCGTGCCATTGACGCCGAAATCCGCCAGTCCGGGGCCGACCGCGCGCACGAGGAGCGGTCGCGGAATGGCCGCCGCGGCCGGCGAGTCGGCGCCGACCACGACGCCCGGAATCAGAATGTCCTGCCCGGTGCCGACGAAGGCGCGGGTTGAGAGATTGATCAGGCGGCTCGTTCCCGCCGGGCCGAGTTCAAACACTTCCACCAGCGCGACACCGGCTGCTCCACTCGCACCCGCCGGCCGAAGCTGCACCGTGTAGCTGCCGGGCGCGAGCGTGGTGGCGAGGGCCGCGTCCCGGCTGTTCAGCGGAAACGCGAACGCGCCCGCGCCCGTGTGCAGCGCGAGGTCGGCGCTGTTCCAATCATCGTTGCCCGCGAGTCGCGCGGGTCCCTGGTAGAGTTCAAGGGTCGGGTCGGGGAGGAAGCCCGTGACGCCGAAACCGGCCAGCGCGGGACCGGCACCGCGAATCAGCACCGGCTTCGGCACGGTGCCGCCAATCACAAAGCCGGCGATCAACGTGCCTTCGCCGGCGGTCACGGCGGCACGCGTGGCGACGTTGATGAGTCGGGCGGTGGCCGGCTGAACCGTTACGACGATCGGCGCGCTGGCCGTCTGGCCAAGGCGGTTCGTGACCGTGACCTGATAACGTCCGGCATCGGCCTGGGTCGCAACCGGCAGCGCGAGCGCGGCGCCGGTGCCGCCGGCCAGGGCAACGCCGTCCTTGAACCATTGATACGACGGTGCGGGTTGCCCGGTCGCGCTCACGGCCAGCACGATGCTTTCACCCGCGGACACCGCGGTGGCGGTGGATTGCTCCAGTACGCGCGGGGCGGCGTCCGGCGGGGTGGAGATCGGCCGGGACGCAACCACGAGATCGTCGATCCGGGCGTTGCCGGCGGTACTCGTTGCCCCCGTCAACGTGTAGCGCAGCGTCACGGTGCTGGCGTTGTTTAACGCGGTGACGGTGGAGAAATCGACGCGGCGGGCGGAGAAGTTCGCACCGGTGCTTGCCGTGTTGACGCCGGCGAGCGGGTTGAAGGTCGTGCCGTCGAGGCTCCAGGCCCAGGTGCCGCTGCTGAAACCCGTCGCGGTGCCGCGGGTTTGGAACGCAAGGTCGAGGTCGCGCTGTCCCGCCATCGAAAGCGAAATGAGGATCGCGCTGCCGTTGCCCTCGCTGCCGACCAGCGCGAGCGCGTCGCCGGTGACGCCCGAGAAGCTCGTCACCGCGCCGCTCCAGGCACTGAAGCTCAGCAGGGCGTTGCCGGTGTCCGCCGGCAGCGGATTGCCGAATGGCGCACCCGCGTCAAAGCGCCACGTCGCGGGCAGGACCGGCTGGTCGTGCAGCAGGATCGTCGCCGCCTGGGTGGCGTTGGGCACGACGGTGTAGCCGACGCCGGGATCGAGCACCAGGGTGGCGGTTTCGGCGGCTTCCGTGATGGCATCGGCAACGGGCGTGAGTCGGATCGTTCCTCCGGTGGCGCCAGCCGCCAGGACGAGCGTGACGTCGGCCCGGACCGGATCGAAGCTCACGCCGTTGCCGGAGAGAGTGAAGTCCCGGCCGGCGGAGGAAGAACCGGTGACGCGGAAGGCGAGACGCAGCCCGCCCGCGGGAGCGGCCTGGGCGAGCGAAATGGTGTATTCACCCGCGTAGGACGGCTGCTCGGCGGCGTCCGCGACGGTGGCGGTCACCGCGGCGAGCGGGCGGGTGCCGGCCGCGCCGTCGAGCGGTTCGCCCCAGATCAGTTGCACCCAGTCGGGCTGGTCGATGAACGGATTGCGGTTCCGCTGGTAGTCGGAAAACACGAGGTCGTTGCGACGGCGCTCGGCGTCGGTCACCGGCTCCTCGGCATGCCAGCGGAGCAACGTATTCAGATTTCCCATGCGCGAGCCCGCGGGCCGATGGCTGACGAGTTCCATGTCGCTCGTGGCGGGTTCGGTGCCGTCGTAGCGGATCGCGACGTAGAAAAGGCAGCGCGCGAGCGCGCCGCGCTGGCCGGCCGGCGGTTCCCAGGAGTCGGCGTCGAGCGAGGTCTGCGGGGCGAGGGGATGCCCGGGGGCGCGGAAACCCGGCTCGGTGCGATTGCTCAGGTCGAAGAACAGATTGCCGCGGGTGGAGTTCACCGCGTCGTAGCAGGGCCAGATATAGTGGAGGTCGGAATCGTCGGGCCCGGTGGCATCGGCGTTCCCGCGCGAGCGCGGCCAGGCGTGTTCGCGATTCCAGGCGGCGCTGATGAAGTCGGTGCCCTTGGGCACGGAGTCGGCCGAGTACAGCAGGATGACGTTGCCCGGATTGGCCGGATCCTCGTGCAGCCGCGCGAGCGGCGCGTGCAGTTGCGCGTACGGGATGACGGTGTGGCCGCGCACGATCTCATGAAGCACGGCTTTCAGCGGCCCACCGGAAAGGCCGGCCGCGCGATCGTAGTAGCCCGGGGGAGGCGCGGCCTGAAGCGCCGGAAAGACGAGCAGCAGAACAAGCGCGACCCGGCGAAGCATGGGAGCAAGGCAACGGATACCCGTGGGTGCAGGCAAGGCCATCCGCCGGCGGCGAAGAAGCTTGCCCGCCCGCGCGTGGCCTTTAGCCCGCAAGGGATGAAAACGCGGCGATGGATCGGCGTGGGGTTGGCGTTGGGCATGATGGCGGTCGCGGGGGCGGCGGAGGTGCCGGAACTCGTGTTGCCGCGCCCAGGAGCCGTGGTCGTCTCCGATGTCACCGGCGAGGTGGCGGTCACGGTGAGCGGGCAGCGGCGGGTCCCCAAGCCGGACGAGCGGCTGCGCCTTGGCTCGACGCTGACGACGGGACGGAAGTCGCTTTTCACCGTGACGCTGTCGAACGGTGCCACCGTTCAACTCGGTTCGGAGTCGGAGGTCGAACTCGAGGAATTCGGCCAGGCGCCGGTGCCCGGCAACGTGAAGCTCGCGGAGCTGCGCGAGGAGCCGACACTTTCCCGGACTCGGCTCAACCTGCTCCGCGGTGACGTCGTGCTCGAGGTAAAGCCGCTCAAGGTGGCGCGCGGCTCGTCGTTTCACCTGACCCTGGCCGCGGGCACGCTGCGCATCAGCGAGGGCACGGTCCGCGCGCGGGTGCAGATGTCCGATCTCGGCCTCGGCGTGGCCACGGTCGAGCTGACGAAGGGCCGCGCCGACTTCGAGGTGGCGGGTGGCAACGTGGTGACGCTGCCGGCGGGGGGCACGCTGGCCTTCGCCCTCGAAGTCGACAAGACGACCGGCGTCACGAAGGTCGGCGCGATGCCCACGCCGGCGCCGAAGACGAAGCCGTAGGGGCGGGAGCTTTCGTCTGCGTCGCTGCCGCGGGCGCGCGGTGGTATCCGAGGTGGCGTTACGGGATGTCGTAGACCTCCACGAGGGCGAGTCCGGTTTGCGTGCCGGCGCCGCCGATCGTGAGACCGACGGTGAGCGGGCCGGTGTTGCCGCCGATCTGGGACCGAATCGACAGATTGGAGGTACGGCGAACCGGCGCGATCGTGACCACGGCGGCCGCGCTCGTGACGGTACCGGCGAAGTTGGTGATGCGGACGGCGAAGCTGCCGCTCTGGCCGGGCCGGGCATCGGCGAGGGTCAGCGAACTCGAGGTTGCGCCGGGCACGGGCGCTCCGTCACGGAACCACTGATACGTCATCGGCACGGTGCCGGTGACGGCGAGGCTCAGGGTCACGCTGCCACCGGCGAAGGCATTCTGATTGGCGGGTGGCGTGACGATCGATGGGGGAACGAGCGGCGTGGTGATCGTGAGCGCGGCGTTCACACCGGTGAGATTGCCCGAGCCGTCGGTGACGCGGGCAGAGAACTGGCCGCCGTTGGCGTGGGTGGTCGAGTCGATGTTGTAATTGGGATCGGTGGCGCCGGCGATGGCCTGGCCGTTGAAGAACCATTGATAGCTCAGGGGTGGAGCGCCGACGGTCTCGACCGAGAACGTAACGGTTTCCCCGACTTCGGCGCTGACCGGTCGGGGCTGGACGCCGATGGCCAGCACCTGGGTGGTCCGCTGGCCGCTGCGGCGGCTGTTTTGGCGGTGCATCGGCCTGCCGGTGCTGGTGGGAACGTGCCCGACTTCTGGCGCGTAGAGGCGCCCATCCTCGCTGGGCAGGTACAGGCGGCCGCGGTGCGGGAGCGGCGTGGCGAAGAGCTTGTTGGCGGTGGCGTACGTGCGGCGTAGTCTTCCGTCTGACGTCAGGGCGTAGACTTTGCGATCCGCGCAACCGAAGAAGATCGATCCGTCCGCCCCGATGACCGGCGACGAGCTGATCGTGGTGCCCGCGACATAGTCCCACTTGAGCGTGCCGTCGGGTTTCAGGGCGACGAAGCGGCGGGTGGGCGCGATCACGCCGAAGTAGATGGTACCATCATCGCCGATCGCCTGGGACGCGTAGATGAAGTCGGTGCCGGACGCCCATTTTTGGGCACCATCGGGGGTGATGGCGTAAAGTTTCCGATCGGAACCGGCGCATTAGATCGTCCCGTCCGGGGCGACCACCGGGGAAGAGTAGGTGTTCGTGCCGGTGTCGCCCATGCGGAACGACCACTGGATCGTGCCGGAATCGGGGACGAGCGCATGCAGGCGGCCGTCTTCCGAGCGGACGTAGATCGTGCCGTCGGGCGCGACCGCCGGAGAGGCCTCGACGCGCCCCGTGGTCAACGTGCGCCACTTCAACGTGCCGTCGGTGTTCAGGGATGACAGGTAGCCAAAGGTGTCCACCAGCAGCAGCGTGTTGGCGGGCGTAAGCGCCGGCGTCCTTAACCGTGTTGGTGCTGTCGCCGGCCGTGAGGACGGCGGCGACCTCGGACAGCGCGCCGAGCGACCGCCGGTATAGATGCAGAGCATCGTGTCGAAGTCGTCGCTGTAGGATGCGACGTGCTATCGGCGGGTGGCCGGCGCGACCCAGCGGTACCAGACCGAGCGGCCGCCGGTGTTGTTGCGGATCCGGGGTTCGTTGCCTTCGCGGGAGGCGCTCCGGTTTTCCGCCTTAACCTACCAACTGCGGCCCGAGACGAGTTGGGCGGAGCCGAAATCGTTGTTGCTCGCGAGCAGACCGAAACGAAGCAGGACGAGCCCGGTGGCCGGGTCCTTGCTCTCGATGGCGATCTGATAGTCGGTACCCGCGACAACGTTGAAGGTGACCTTGCTGGTTTTTATGCTGCCGATTTCGTCGTCGTTGGCCGCGACTTCGGTGAGCGCGTTGAGAGCGCTGCCGGTGTAAACCGCGAGCAGGGTGTCGCCCGCGCCGTCGGTGGTGGTCAGCGTGAGGGAGCCCGAGCGCGGCGCCGTCCACGTCCACCACAGCGAGCCATTGCCCTTCACGCCGGCGTGGACTGGTTCGCTCGCCTCGTGGGAGGAACTATGAACGGAGGCGCGCGCGATGCCGTTTTCGCCGACGTACGGGGCCCGCTGCGCGAAGTCGTCGTTGGACGGCCGGGCGTTGGTGGTGCGCAAGGCGTTCGCGAGATTCAGCCGCCCGCCGGTCGCGGTCTTGCCGAGCAACGCGGGTTTTGGATCCACGCTGCGCAGGAGGCGATTGATCGTCTCGCGGTAGGTGTCGCTCGGAAACTGCGCTTTCGGGAGCGCCAGCGTTCCGGCCACCATGGGCGCGGCAAACGACGTCCCGGTGGCCGTGCGGTACTCGCGGTCGCCGATGGAGGAAGCGGCGAGGTGCGCACATCCCAGCCACTTTCCGCGCGGATGTCGGCCCCGGCGGTGCCGTTTTCCTGGCCGGTGTTGCGCGGGGCCCACTGTTCGTTGCCGAGGAACCTCGGGTCGTTGGGCGTAGCCCGCGTCCTTACGAGATAGTCAGTTTCGACGTAGTCGTAGTGGCCGGTGGCGCGCAATCGCTCGATCGTGGCGAGAATCGGTTCGCCGCCGTCTGCCTCCAGCACGCGAATCTCCCCGCGGGCACCTGCGTTCCGGCGCGGGCGTCGCCGGCGTTCAGCGCGCCAGGACCAACCTCGGCGCGCGAATTGGCCAGGAAGGAACGGGTGCTGTAACCGAGCCGGATATCCTCGGCGGTGAACGGCGGTCGTTCCTCGGGTGCGGTCTGGGCAAGGACCGCCTGGGTTCCGGTTACCAGCGTGAAAGCGAAGACGAGCGCGCGGACGACCCGAAATGAACGGCTTGCGATCGGTTCAGGATCCGACGTCAGGCGGCCAAGTTTGGAGCGGGCGGGGCAGGGGTTTTGGGGCTGGATCATGGCTTCTCTGTCGAGAACGCCATGGCCGGCAGTGCGGTCAACGGATGCGTCTAGCGCAAAACCGGTAGAAAAAAGCTTGATGGTCCCTTTCCGGGGCCGTCGCCGCTTACGGCACTTCGTACACTTCCACCAATACGGTGCCCGTCCCGGTGGCGCCGGTCGTGCCGGCGGCAGGGGCGGCGCCGGCCTGGAGCGTATAGTTGCCGGGGGCGAGCGCGCTCAGGAGGGCGGCGTCGCTGGCGTCGGCGAGGGGAAACGCGCCGGCGAGCGGAAACACCGCGTTGAGCGTGGCCGCGCCGGCCTGGGCCCAGTTGTTGTTGTTCGCGATGGGCTGGTTGCCGCTGAACACGGTGAGGCGCGGGTCGGGCAGCAGCGAGAGGGCGGGCAGGCCGAGGGCAGTGAGGCTCGGGCCGACGGCGCGGACGAGCAGCGTGCGGGGGTTGTTGCCGGCGATTGCGAGCCCCGGTATCACGACTTCGCCCGCGCTGGAAATAGTGGCGAGCACGGAGATGTTGGTGAGGCGCGTGCCGTTGCGGCTGACGTCGTACAGCTCGCCGAGCACTTCGCCGACCGTACCGTTGAGTCCGCTGATCGTCGCCAGGTAGGTGCCGGGTTCGAGGGTGACGAGCACCGCGCTGTCGAGCGAACCGGCCGGCAGGGCGAAGGCGCCCACGCTGGCGGCCGCTGCGGTCAGTTGGGCGGCGTTGGCGGTCTGGCCCCAGCTTTCGTTGGCGGCGACCAGGGTGGCGCCGCGGCGTACTTCGAGGCGCTGGGCCGGAATGGCGTCGCGCAATCCGAAACGGACCAAACCCGGTCCGACGCCGCGGATCAGCACGGTCGCGCGCTGGGTGCCGTTGAGGGTGAAGCCCATCGTGAAGGAATCGCCGAGGTAAGCGATCTGCGCGCGCGTCGAGAGGTTGACCACCCGGCCCGGCGCGGCCGGAGTCGCGCCCGCCGCCCGAGCCTGGAGAAAGTTGATCACGCGCCGATTGGAGTCCGCGGAAAACGTGCGGCCGGCGGCCGCCACCGCGAGCTGGTCCAGGATGTCGCGCACCCGCGCGCGATGCGCGGCAGGCAGTGCAGCGGCGAGGTTCGCGGCCGCCGGAATCGCCTGCACGTAGTGGTTAGCATCGAGCGCGCCCGCCTGTCTTACCACTGCCCAAATCGCGTCGGCGTCGGCCGCCGTGAATGCGGGATCGCCCAGGCCCAGCATGCGCAGCCGGCCGGGGAGGAGCGGGGAAACGGTTTGGTTGACCACACCCGTGGCCACGCCGCGGCCGAGTAGCAGGCGGGAGTTTTCGCGGGCGGCGGCCAAGCCGGCGGCGCCGAGGGTTTCGTCGTTGACCGCGAGGGCGTAGAGCTGCGGGACGCGGGAGGCGGCGGCGAGGGTTTCATTGCCGGCGGCGAGGTAGAGCACCGCGCCGCGGACCGGACGAGCGGGCCGGGCGGCGGCAAGGACGTCCGCGAGCCGCGCGGCCGCGTCGCCGCCGTTGCCCGTACCGACGAAGAAAACCGGGGTCGTCGCCGTGATCGCGCCGTCGGCGATCAGCCGGTCGAGCGCCGCCGCGTGGTTGAGGGCATCGGCGTTGGCCGCCAGCGTCGTCGCCGTGGCCCACGTGCCGGCGGTGCGGTTGACGCTGTCCACGGCGGCCACGCCGAATCCGGCCGCGACCAGCTCTCGGACAAACAGGGCCGGCTCCGGGCGCTCAAACCACTCGGCGCCGCTGCCGCCGGCGTCGTGGAGCAGGAAGACCAGGCCGGCGGCGTCACCGGGAACATGATACGCCAGCGCCGGCGCGGCGGCGGTGGCCGTTGGACTGTTCGCGGCGGCCGGAGTCAGGGAGGTGAAGTTGCGGACCGCGACGGGCGTCCACGCGGGCGCGGGGCGGTACGTGGCCGTCAGGGTGACTGGCCGCGCGGGCAAGGTCAGCGTGGTGCGCGCGAGCGTCGGCGCGACCGGACCGCCGTCGAGGACGTCGGTGTCCCCCGTCCACTGGTCGAAGACCTCGCCGGCCGCCGGCGGATCGGCGAAGACGCTCACGCGGGAGCCGGCGCGGTAGGTGCCGCCGCCGCTGCCGCCGTTGACGGTCACGGCGACGTCCGGGCCGCTGCCGCTGACGACGAGGTAGGCGCGCACCGGGATGGTGACCAGATTCTGGAGCGTCACATTGCACGTGACCTCCTTCAAACCGGCCGAACCGGGGCGGAACGTGACGCTGGCCGTGCCCTGGCCGCCGGTGATTGCGGCGTCGCCGGAGACCGTCCAGCGAAACGTCCGGTCGCCGTTGCGGGCCGGCGTCACTGCGGCGGTGACGGTGGGAGCACTCGCAGTGACGGTGGCCGGGGCCGTGATGCTGCCGGCGGCATCGGCGCCGAAGACCGTGACCTGCGTCGACGGATTGTAAGCCGTGCCGTTGGCGCCGACGGTGGCGGCGAGGATCACGATCCCGGTGCGGTCGGCGACGAAGTCGACCGTGCGCTCACGTGGATCCGAGGTGAGGCGGCCGCCGGAGATGCTCCACTGGTAAGTCGCGGCCGTCGTCTGGCCGCCGGCGGCGGCGGGAAACACAATGGCCGCGGTGGTGGTTTGTCCGGCCAAGGCTCCGGGTGTGACCACGATGGCAGGTTCCGGCGTGGTGGTGCCAGGGAGAACGATGCCGGGCCCGCCGGGAAAACCGGGCAACGTAACGCCTCCGCCGCCCCCACCTCCGGGACCTCCGCCTGCGCCGCCCGCGCCACCGCCCGGCGGAATCACGATCGGAGGAGTGGGGCGAATGATCTGCCCCGCGGCGGGGTTTGGTAACTGTCCGACCAGAGTGAGCAAGATGCAGACCCGGCGGAAGGGAGGAACGCGGGGAAGGAGCATGGCGGAGAGGCGGGTAGACGTACTGATCTGTCGCTTGTTACTGGGAAGAACGGCCCGGCGCGAGCGGAAGTTGCCCACCCTTAGCCCGGCCAAGCCGGAACAATGCAGCAGGGGTGGAGCCGCTTTTCCCCAAGCCGCAGACGTTCGATCGATCCATCTGCAGCGGCGTG
>JBEIHL010000008.1:0-14382 GCA_040381375.1 Opitutaceae bacterium | reverse complement strand
TTCTCACGGACCCCGCGGCAAACTTCCCAGGAGTCTTTCATCGATTCACGGACCCCGCGGCGCGGGGGGGGGGGCGGCGGCCCCCCCCCCCCCGCTCCCAGGGGATACGATCTCAAGCCGTCAACCCTCTTCACCCCGTCTTCATATCCTTGATGAAGCTCTCCGCTTCCTTGATCGAGGTCTCCATGTCGCGGATGAGGGTGGAGATGTCCGCCTGCAGCGTCCGGTTCGTATTGCTGAGCTGAGCGAGCGCGCGGGCATTGAGATTGTGCTTCAGGTAGAGCACCTGGTCGCGGAACGTGGCGAGGACGGGATCCATGCGGTCGGCGGCGCGCCGCATGAGGAGGATCAGGGAATCGTAGCGGCGCCGGGTCGTCTCGAGCTGTCGTTCGCTGTCGGCCTTCAGCGACGCGCTCGCGTACTGGGCGAGTTCTTGTTTCCACTCGCGAAAGAGGGCTTCGGCCACGTCCTGGACCGACGCGATCCGCTCCCGCACGTCCTTCGCGCGAGCCTCGCTCCGCTGGAACTCGCGGTTGAGGTCGTCGTACTTCTTCTGCAACTGCCCGCCGTCGACCTTCGTGACGGCTAGGAACTGCTGCAGTGCATTGGCGAACTGCAGTTTCGCCTCCGCTTGCGCCTCGCGGGTCTTCTCCACGCGGTCCACGAGGATCTCGCGCTTGGCCACCCCCATCTTCTCCATCGCGCCGTAGTAGGCCGAGGAACAGCCGGCGAGAAGCAGGACGAGCGAGATCGGGAGGGAACGGAAGACGCGTTTCACGGTGAGAGGGACCACCAAACTCCGCGCGGGTGCCTGCGTCAAGGGATCGACGGGGTCACGCCCGACGCTGCATCAACCGAACAAACAACTCCTCCAACCGAGGTACATCCACCGCCCGCACCACGGTCACGTCCGGTTCCCCCAGCCCGGGTCCGCCGCCGGCGGGCCAGCTCAGCGTCGCTCCGTAGCTCGCGCCGTGGTCGATCTCGATGTCCATCGCGAGCTCCAGCGTTTTCGTGGCGAGGGTGGGATCAAGCATCACCGCGGCGGCGATCTCATCCCACATCGGGTAACCGACGCTCGCATGCCGGAGAAAATACCGCGCCACCACGCCGTCACCCGCGCCGGCCTTCCCGGCGAGTTCGGGCGTCAGCTTCACCACCGCGGTGGCGTCGAGCGGCACGCAGGTGATCCGCCGCCAGCCGGCGTGCAGCATGATCGACGCGGCCTCGGGATCCCAGCGGCAGTTGAATTCCACGCGCGGGCGGTGGACAAACTGCAGGGAAAACTCGTCCACCGTCGCCACCTCCGGGCTGAAGGATGCGCCCATGAACACGAGCTCGCGGGTGCGGGACGCAAAGGTGTCGTCGAGCCGCGCGGCGAGCGCGAGATTCGTGAACGGTCCCAGGGCGAGGATCGTGATCTCACCCGGAAACTCCCGTACCTTCCGCGTGAGAAAACCGGCCGCGGTCTCGGCGGCGGGCGGCGTCACCGGATCGCCGTCGGCCATCGGGGGCACGAGGTCGGCCGCATGGTAGGGCGGGCGCGTGACGGTGTTGTAGTCGGGCCAGGCGTCCATCCACGCGCCCTTGTAGGGGAGTTTCCCATACAGCGTCTCCCAACGGTGGGTGCCGAGCTCGGAGTTGAGCAGCGGATACGTTGCGCCCGGCACCACGGGCACGTCGGTTCGGCCCACGAGTTCGAGCAGACGCAGGGCATGCGCGACATTCTCCTTCTGCCAGCCATCGCCACTCTCGATCGTGATCCCGAGCACGTCGACGTCGGGTGCCTGCAGCACCATCAGGATCGACTGCAAGTTCGAGCCCCCGGGGCCGAAGGCGTCCTGGTCGATGATGACTTTGCGTTTCATGAGATCAGACCAGAGGTCTGCCCACGGAACACACGGAAGACTTGGTCTTTTCCGTGTATTCCGTGTGTTCCGTGGGCAACCTCCGCTTCAGGACGACGGCGGCGCCGGGTCGTTCGGGAGGTTCTTGATGCGCTCCGCGAGTGGCGGGTGGGTCGAGAAGGTGACCTTGGGATCGCTCTTCGTCTGCTGGAGTTGTACCAGCACTTGACGCAACGCGCCCGGCGCGTAACCCACGGTCACCGCCAGCGCTCGGCCGGTCTTGTCGGCGGCGAGCTCGGTCTTCGCATCGAAGCCTTTTTCGAGCAGCGTCTTCAACAGGTCGGAGATGCCGGTGTCGAACTGCCGGAGCTGCGCCTGCGCCGCCTCCGCCTCCTGGCTGTGCTTCACCGCCAGCGTACTGGCGCCGCTGACGAACTCGCCGCGGGCGATGATTCTCAACGCGTGGCGTTCCGTGATATGCGCAATCTCGTGCGCGAGAATCGCGGCGAGCGCGTCATCGCTGGCGGCGACTTTTTCGTAGAGCCCGCGGGTGATGAACACGAATCCGCCCGGCGCCGAGAAGCCGTTGATCGAGGGCGAGTCGAGCACGGCGAACTTCCACGGCAGCACGGGCCGCGTCGAATAGTGGGCGAGCGCCTGGCCGATGAGATTGACGCGCTTCGTCACCGCTTCATCGCGCCACAGGCCGCCGTATTTTCCGATGACTTCCATCGCGACCGACTCGCCGATCAGGCGCTCCTCCTCGGGGCCGATGCCGAGCACGCCCTTGGCGAGCTTGCTGGCGTCCTTGGCGGTGTCGGTGACCTTCTGGGTCGTTTCGGTGGCGGTCTGGGTCGCCCCTTTGAGCTTGTCCACACCCTGCTTCAGCTTGTCCAAACTGAACTGGGCGCGCGCGTCGGTCGCGGAAAAGACCAGGCCGCACCAAGCCGCCAATCCGGCGGTGAGGAGGCGAGGGTTCATTGGTATTCCCCTTTCTTCTTTTCCTGCAGGAACGCCTTCACGTCGGCCGCTTTCACGGCGCCGGCCTGCTGGTTCAGCCAATTCATGTCCTCGGCGGCCTTACCAAGACCGCGGCGGGTCGAATATTCCTCGGCGGCCGGCACCAGCGGTCGCGCGGCGGCGGCGGCGGTGGTCTCGCTGGCGGGAACGGGCAGACCGTCGAGGCCGCGGGTCTCGGACGGTTTCTCCTCGGCCAGATTCCCAGCGAAGACCCAGCCGGATTTCTTGCCGTCGGAGACGCGGACCCACGCCCCTTTCACCGCCTCGACCTTGAGCGATTGGGCGTAGCCGATCCGCGTGACCGGGGCGGCGAGCATGGTCGGTTCGGCGAGCAGCGCCGTCTCGACGCGCTTGGTGAACGCCGCGCCGCCGGGAGCAAAGGCTGCGGGCAGCAGCGTGACAGTGGCCAGCGAGGTCGCGAACCAGCCGCAGAGTTTGGCTTTCATTTGGTTTTGAGGGAAAGGATCGGCTGCCAGTCGGGTGGTGGCGGTTGGGCGGCGAGGTCGCGGGCGTCGGCGAGCAGGTGGGCGGTCATTTCATCGTCGGGCGCCAGCGCGGCGGCCCGCGCGAGAACCTCTGCAGCCTCGGCAAAGCGCCGCGCGGTGTAAAGCGCATGACCTTCGCCGTAGACGGACAGAAAAGCCTGCTGCGCCGGAGTCAGGCTGCCAGGTTCTCCGACCAGCTCGAACACCTGGATGGCGGTCTGTTTGCCCTTTACGCGGAGCGCGGTGAGCGGGCGCAGCACGAGGTGGTCACGTACGCGGGCCGCGGTGGCTTCGCCAAGCAGGATGCTCGTGCCGAATTCTTTGTTCGCGCCTTCCAACCGCGACGCGAGGTTCACCGCGTCGCCGAGCACGGTGTAGTTCTTCTTCCGCTCGGAACCGAGGTTGCCGACGGTCATCACGCCGGTGTTGATGCCGATGCGCATACGCAGGGTGCGGCCGTGGGTGACGGCGAGCTTGGCGTTGCGGGCAGCGAGCACCTTTTGCGCGGCGAGCGCAGCGCGGCAGGCGGCGAGCGCGTGGTCGGGCTGATCCTGTGGCGCGCCGAACACGGCCATGACGGCGTCGCCGATATACTTGTCGATATAGGCCCTGTATTCCATCAGGCAGTCACTCGTTTCCTGCAGGTAGCCGTTGATCAGCTCGAGCAGCTCGTCGGGAGTGACCTGCTCGGAAAGGTCGGTGAAGCCGGCCAGGTCGCAAAAAAACACCGTGGCTTCGCGCTTTTCGCCCGCGAGCCGGATCGAGTTGGGATCGCGCATCAGGCGTTCGACGACCTCCGGTGCCACGTAGCAGCCGAACATCGCCTGCATCTCTTGGCGGCGGCGGCGTTCGGCCCAAAATTTTCCGGTCACCGCGCCGATCAAGCCGAGCCCGGCCGCGGCGACCGGCGTCGCCGGCGCGAGAAACCAGAAGTGCGACAAGCCGGCGTAGGCGGCGCCGATGACGCTGCCGGCCAGGCCCACCGCAACCAGCACCGGAACGAAAACCCCGGAGCGGCGCATCGACAGCAGCGCCAGACCACCAACGATGCCGCATGCGAGCAGCGGCGCGACCCAGGCCGGCAGGCGACGGATGAAACCATTGCCGGCGAGATTGGCCCAGGCCGTCCAGTGGACGAGCACGCCGGGTTCGAGTTTGCCGATGGGAAGCGGCTTCTGGTCGAAGGTACCGGTGGCGTTGGTGCCCACGATGACGGTGCGACCGCGCACGGCGTCGAATGCTTCGCCTTGCAGCGGCGACTCGTGGGCGAGCGCGGCCGCGATGGCGCCGGGACTGTAGTTGCCATCTGGAGACGTCTCCGCGAGCCGCCCGATCGTCGGCAGCCCGGCAAGGACAAAACTCGCCGCGGATACGACCGGCACGCGCGGGCCCAGAGCGCGGACTTGTTCGAGTCCGCCATGCCAGCACAGCAGACCCTCGTCCGGACCGGACCGCGCGGGGAGGGCCGCGGCGGCGAGGGAGTTCGTGACGAGATAGCCGCGGATGACGCCGTCGGAATCCGGCCGCGCGTCGGCCTGGCCCGTGCGCGGAGCCTTGAAGTACGCCGCATGGGTCGCGAGGAAGGCCTCGTCCCAGAACGCCGGCATTTGCCGGCTGGTGCGTGCCAGGACCACCGAGGGAACGCCGGCCGCGAGCGCGCCGAGCAGCCGGTCCTGCTCGACGGCGGAGGAGTGGTCGAGAAACACGAAGTCGACGATGATCTTCTCCGCGCCGGCGCGATGGAGCCCGGCGATCAGTGCGGCGAACACGCCGCGCGGCGGCGGCCATGTCACCCCAAGGCCGTGCTGGCTCAGGGCGGAAAGCGTGGCGTCGTCCATCAGCACGAGAGCGGAACCTTCGGGCGGGAGCGTTTGGCGCAGCGGGCGACGGCTGGCCGCATCGAAGAATGCGCGATCGAGTGCGTCGCGGACCGGTAACAGATGGAACAACGCCGCGCCGAGCGCGACCGGCACAAGCCAGCGCCAGCGAAGGGAAGTTGCGAGGCCGGACGGCATGGGGACGCGGAACTCTGAGCAAGGTCGCGCCGGGGAACGGCGGCAAGCCTGCCAGTATGGGCCGGTCGGTCAGGAGAAGAGCACGGGAGCAAAACCAAACCCCTCTGCGTCAGACCTCCGCGTCCTCCGCGTGCTCCGGTGCAAAAGGCTTGGGCGAACGCTCACTCTGGAATTCAACCAATCCTATTTACAGGAGGGCGCAGAGATCGCGGAGGTCTGACGCAGAGAGAGTTTTGGGAAGTCTCGATCTCCTCCTTACGCTCCGGTGCGAATTGCTCCGGTCAGTCAGGGGCTGTTCACTTTCGCGCTGCGGCGCGGGTGCGGGCGACGAGGTCGTGCGTGGCATTGACGATTTTCTCCTCGATGCCCGTCGCCCACTTGCTCGGGCGGCCGTAGGGAATCTTGGACGTGTCGCCCTCGTAGCGTCCTTCCGCCAGGACGCGTTCGCTGGGAATGTACGCCATGATATCCGTCGAATAGCCAAACACCCAGAGGTCCGGGCCCAGCTCCTTCCGCAGGCGCAGCGAGTAGTCGATGACGACTTCGCCACCGAGTGCGGTCCAAGTGAGATTGCCTAGGGTCCAGGCCTGGATCGGATAGGAGTAATCGAGGATCTTGTCGCCCTTGGTGCGCAGGTCCGACGCGACGGCCTCCGCCCAGGCATTTTGGCCGGGTTGCTTCGAAACGCGCGCCTCGCGGATCTCCTCTTCGGTCGGCAGCCGTTCGAAGCGCAGGGCCACATCGGTGAAAGCGGAGCCGAGTTTACCTTCGACGCGCGTCAGATTTTTGGCGAGGGCGCGGTCGGCGGCGTCGGCGAGATCGCGGCCGTACTGATCGACATGGGCGAGCTCGCGACGCGGCGCCGGGTTGATGTCCGCGCCGCAACCGGTGGCGAACAGCACCGTTGCTCCCGGGTGGCGTTTCTCCAGTTCGAGCTGCGCGGCGCCGGCGTAGTCGCCGTGCCACTGATAGATGCCGAGCGTGGTGTTGTGACACGCGTACGAAACTAGCATCGCGCGCAGCTCTCCGGTGGCGGATCGGACCGCCAGCACCGGCACGCGCGGATCGAACGGTCCCTTGAGTTGTCCCGCGGCGCGCAGGGCGGGCACGTCCTTTTCAGGATTCTCGCGGCGATTGAAGCCGAAGGTCGCCTGGTCTTCGCCCCAGGTGATCGTCGCGGGCGCCAGCGCAGCGAGGGCAGCCTGGGCGGTGCGCACCATCCGGGCCTTGAGTTCGATCGCGTAGGCGGCCGCCTTGGCCGCTCCGTCCTCGGGCAGGATCCGCAGTCCTCGGGCGTAGCCGATAATGAACGGCGAGCAGTGCGTGTGCGACACGTTCACCATGACCGCACTGCGCGGGAGTTGGTGACTGCGGCCGAGCTCGGCGGCGACGTGGTCGGAGACTTCGCGCGGAATCCCGCACAGGTCGAGCGTGAGCAACACGGCGCGCTGGCCGCTCGGGTCGGCGAAGGCGAGCGCTTTGACCCACAGCTCCATGACGGTGCCGTCGGCGGGCCGGTCGCGATTGCCGTAGCCGGTCATCCAGTGACCGGCGGCCGGAGTGATCTTTTCCCGGGCGGCGCCGGCCTGCCAGGCGCCGGTGGTCGCGGCGCGAAGCAAGGGGGCGAAGGCGAACAGCGAGACGGCGAGCAGGGCGAAGCAGGAGGAGGCTTTCATGAAGAAACGGGGGAGCGCAGGTGATCGGTCGTCGCCCAGGCTGGACGGAGCGAGGGCGCACCACCAGTTGGCCGGCAGTGCAAAGGAACCGCAAGCCGGGGAAGCTTGGATCTCACCGGAGGAGGAAGAAGCAGCCAGAGAGAATAAATCCCTCTCTGCGTCAGACCTCCGCGCGCTCTGCAATCTCCGGTGAAATCTGCCTCGATCACGGCCAATTCGGATTTCATCAGGAATCTTGCGCAATCCGGTTCTAACAGGAGTTCGCCGAGGACGCGGAGGTCTGACGCAGAGGAGCGGAAACGAGTCGGGAAGGCTTCGGCCAGTTCAGCTCCTCTCGTCGCGCCCGACTTTCACGCGGCGGGTTTGTGGAGCAGCTCGATTTGCGCGATGGGCAGCGGGTTGATCAGTACAAAGGATCCATCCTCGTGATCGACCGTGACCCGCCGCGACAGCCGCGCGACCGTGCAGTGGTCAGGCGAAGGCACCTCGGGTCGCGAACCGTTCGACAAGACGATAATGAACGGCTCGAACGGACGACCGGCGAGACGCTGCAGCAGCTCGGCGACGATGACGGTGGCTGGGTTCGGGTCCGGCATGAAGGGGGAGGAGAATGGCGCGGCCGTGCCCGCGCGGCAAGGACGACGAGTGGGGCAGAATACACCCAATCGTAGTAGTCGCGGGCACTTGATCGATAGAGGCTATCTGAAAACGTCATTGGCAGATGATTCGCAGATAGTCTCTCTGCGTCTGACCGCCGCGCTCTCTGCGATCTCCGGTAAAATCCGCCTTGATCAAGGCCGGTCCGTTTTTCCGTCGGAAATTTGCCCAATCCGATTCTTACAGGAGGGCGCAGAGAGCGCGGAGGTCTGACGCAGAGGATCGGATCGGCTTTCCTCAGCCCTCTTCGCGTCCTCGTGTACAACCGGGTCGCGCCTTACGCCAGAATCTGGCGCAGGCTGTCGAGGTCCAGGATGCTCGCGAGCGATTCCTCCTGCACGACGGCGGCGGCGAGGGCGGCTTTCTCGCGCTGCAGGGCGCGGATTTTTTCCTCCACCGTGCCTTCGGCGATCAGGCGGTAGGCAACCACCGGCTGCGTCTGACCGATGCGGTGCGTGCGATCGATCGCCTGCGCTTCGACGGCGGGGTTCCACCACGGATCGTACAGGATCACGTAGCTCGCGGCCGTGAGATTGAGGCCGAAGCCTGCGGCTTTCAGCGAAAGCAGGAACACCGTCTTGCTCCGGTCCGATTGAAACTCCTCCACGAGCTCCGCCCGGTTCTCAGTCTGGCCGGTCAGCATCAGATGACCGATGCCGGCGGCGGCGAGCCGGCCGCGGATGAGTTCGAGCATCTCGACGAACTGGCTGAACACGAGCACTTGGTGACCTTCGTCGCCCAACTCTTCCACACGCTCGAGCAGCGCGTCGAGTTTCGCGCTCGGCAGATTGCGATGTGCCGGATCGACCAGCGCCGGGTGGCAGCAGATCTGACGCAGCCGGAGCAGGCTCGTGAGGACGTTGAATCGCACCGGCCCGAGCGCGGCGTTGGTCTCGACGCCGAGCAGGTGGGCGCGGGCGCGTTTGAGTTCGGCGTCGTAGAGTTTCTGCTGTTCGCCCTCGAGCGCGACGATCAGGTCGTCCTCGGTGCGCGACGGCAGATCGGGTGCGGCCTGGGCTTTCGTGCGGCGAAGCAGGAAGTGTCGCACTCGCCGGTGCAGCCGGGCGTGAGCCGCCGGATTGGCCACATGATAGTGACGGCGAAACGAACTCTGCGTCCCGAGCAATCCCGGCTGCGCGAACGCGAACAGGCTCCACAGGTCCGTGAGCCGGTTCTCGATCGGTGTACCGGTCAACACGACCCGGTGCTGGGTCGGCAACGCGCGCGTCACCGTGGCGACCTGGCTGCCCGGGTTCTTGATGAACTGTCCCTCATCGAGCACCACCGCGTCCCACGTCTGCGCCTTGAACCAGTCGGCGTTGAGCCGGAGCTGGGTGTAGTTGGCGATCAGGAGGCCGGAGGCGGGGGGCGAGAGGTGCGAGTTCGGGCGGACGGGATCGAACGCGACCGCGTGCAGACCGGGGGTGAAGCGGGCCGTCTCGGCGAGCCAGCCGTGCGTCACGCTTTTCGGACACACGACGAGCACGCGCAGCGGCGCGGCATCCGCGGGCCGCGTCCCGGCGAGGTGAAGCACCCACGCGAGCGTCTGGACCGTCTTGCCGAGACCCATATCGTCGGCGAGCACGCCACCGAGGCCGAGCACCGACAGGTGGACGAGGAAGTGGAATCCTTCGATCTGATACGGCCGAAGCGTGGCCTTCAGTCCAGCGGGGAGGGGTGGCGGCGGTTGCGCGGTGAGCGAGCGGGCGCGCTCGCGCAGGGCGTGGGCGAGTTTGGCGTCGCGGGCGTCGAGCAGGTTGGCTTCGGCCGCCAATTGCAGGGTGTGCACGCGGTGCGTGTGGGCGCGACCGTCCGCGAGCACGTCCTCGGCGTCGAGTCCGAGCCGGTCGAGCGCGGCGTCCGTTGACTCCGCGGCCTCTCCGGCTGCGACCTCGAGCCGGCGCCACCCGCGGCGCGGCAGGTTGACCCATTTGCCGCGCGCCTTGGTCAGCAGGGTGATTTCATCCGGCGTAAGGGTGGTGTCGGAGACGCGCAGCTTGACGGTGAGATTGAACCAATCGCGGCCGGCGGCCTCGGCCGGCGTGGCGGTGAACTCCACGTGGGCCTGCACCGGCGGCCCGAGCAAATTGGCGAGTCCGGGCGAGGCTTCGACCTTGAGTCCGGGCGGCAGCGTGGCGTGCCAGGCGATGAAGACGTCGGGAAAATCCGCGCCGACCGACCGGCCCCACTCGTTCTGCCAGTCGTGCCACTCGAGCTCGAAGTCGGCGAGCCGGGCGCTCGCGGCCTGGGCGAGCGCAAGGTCGAACTCCAGCATCGGTTCCCCCGGCTTGCGCCGCGGCGGTGCGCCGCGGGGAGTCCATTGCCAGCCGGTGTTGATCCAATGCTGTTCGATCGGCTGGTCGTTCGCCCGTGCCAGCAGCCTGGCGTGAAACTCCATCGCGTCTTCGTCGTTCGGCGACGGTTTGAGCCCGCACTGCAGCACCGGCTGCAACGTGATCCGGCGGACGTTGCGCTCAAGCTCCGCTGGCAGCCGGAGTCCGGCGGCCCGGAGCCGGCCCATGAGACGCGTGTCGCCCAACGCCGCCACGGGCAGCGGCGCGGCCGGCGTGGGCGGGGGGCCGGGCCAGGCGCGTTGCTCAAAAAAGTAGAGTGGCGACGGCCGCAGCGTGATCACGGTGGCGCGGGACGCATCGCGACCGTCCGGCGTGACGAGCCGGAGTTCGAGCCGGTCGTTGCCCCGGGTCGAGGTGCGCGCCTCGAGCGCCAGCGGGTGCGGTTCGATCGCGAGTGGTTTTCCGTCCGGCAACACGATGGCCTCGCGGGCGGCCCGGGTGCGGAAGAGATTCGCGGCGGCTTCAGCCGGCAGCGGCTGGCGCAGGGTGGGCGCGGGCATGCCGGCGGCGCACTCCGAGGCGAGCGCAATGCCGAGCGCGGCCTCCGGGGGGCTGAGGTGTTCGAAGTCGATCGGTCTGGCGGTGGCGAGCACCGCAAACCACTTCTGCGGCGGCGAGCGCCAGGGTTTGCCGGGCGCCGGGCGCGTCTCGATGGCGAGTCCGCCTTCGACGCGGACGCGCGCGCGCAGGCCGGCGATATCGGCTGTGGCGGGTTGGGTGCGGCCTGGGACCGCGGCGTCTTCGGGCACGGCGAACGCGCGGCGCCACGCGGTGAGTTCCTGCTGCACCTGGCGCTCCTCGATCAGCCCGGGCAGCGCGGCGGTGTTGGTCAGCGGCTGAAAGACCTCCGGGATCGGGCGCCCGTGGCGTTCGTAGTCGTGGGCGATGAATTGCCACAGCGCCCACGGGTCGGCCGGAGCGTTGGTGTCGTCCCACCAACCTGGATACGCCGGCGCGTGGAGCGGAGCCCCGGGCGGCGGCGTGTACTCGAAGCCGTGGCGGAGCAGCCCGCCTGGGTAGAGCGCGCCGTGCGCCTGGACGAATTCACCGAACAGCGCGGCGAGGTTTTCCAGGTGCCGGGCGTCGGCGGCGTTCAGCGGTCGGCCGAGTTTGCGGCTGAGCGCCGGAGTCCAGTGTTCGCGAAACGCGGTGCGACTCGGCGCGGGCAAAGGCGTGGGCGGCGAGGGGGCGGCGGGCGTGGCGGGTTCGATCCTGCCCGCGGGCAGGTCGGGCCGAAGTCCGATGCTGCCGGGCCGGGGGTTGGCCTCGGCGAGCCACACCAGGGCGGCGGCGTAGGCGTGCGGGCAGTTGCCGCGTTGTTCGCAACTGCAGCGCGAACTCCACCGGCCGAGCGTGAGGAAGAGCGTCACGCCGAAGAGTTCCTCTCCGGCCACCTGCGCCTCGACGTAGTGGTCGGCGCCGGCCCAGACTTTTTTCACCTGGCCGCCCGCCACGATGGCTTCACCGAGCGGGCGAATCGACTCCGGCAACGTCGCCAGCCACGACCGCAGCGCGGTCAGCGCCTCCGGCGTCTGAACGCTGCGCACGTGGGGCGGGCGAACACGTGGCATACGAGGGGGGAGGAGCGGGCGCGTCGCGACGGACGCATCCGGGATCAATACACTTTCTCCTCGAGCAGAGCGAAGAGCTCGGCCTCCTGAATGCGTCGCTGGGTCATCGAGTCGCGTTCCCGCAGCGTGAAGCTGCCGTCCTTCTCGATCGTGTCGAAGTCGATGGTCACGCACCACGGCGTGCCGATCTCGTCCTGGCGCCGGTAGCGGCGGCCGATGGCGCCGGCTTCGTCGTAGAAAACGGCGTAGCGACGCTGCAGTTTCTTGTAGAGTTCCTTCGCGCGGGCGGTGAGCGCGTCCTTGTTCTTGAGCAGCGGGAGCACGGCGACTTTGACCGGTGCGATGCGGGGCGAGAGCCGGAGCACGGTGCGTTTCTCGACGTTGCCCTTCTCGTCCTTCACGTCCTCCTCGGCGTAGCCGGCGCAGAGGACGGCGAGCAGGATGCGGTCGACGCCGACCGCCGGCTCGATGACATGCGGGACGAACTTCTTCTTCGTCGCCTCCTCGAAATACTCCATCGGCTTGCCGCTGGCGGTGGCGTGCTGCGTGAGGTCGTAATTGCCGCGGGCGGCGATGCCCCAGAGTTCCTGCACGCCGAACGGGTACTTGAACATGATGTCGACCGTGCCCTTGGAGTAGAACGCGAGCTTCTCCTTGGGATGGGCGTAGAGCGACAGGTGCGACTCGGGCAGGCCGACCGAGAGCAGCCACTGGCGGCACCACTCGATCCACTCGTCGTGGGACTTTTTCCAGTCGGCGTCTTCAGAGATGAAATACTCCATTTCCATCTGCTCGAACTCGCGCGAGCGGAAGATGAAGTTGCGCGGCGTGATCTCGTTGCGGAACGATTTGCCGATTTGGGCGATGCCGAACGGCAGCTTCACGCGCCCGGTGTCGAGCACGCTCTTGAAGTCGACGAACATGCCCTGCGCCGTCTCGGGCCGCAGGTAGGCCACCGACGAGGCGTCGGTCATGGCCCCGACGTTCGTCTGGAACATCATGTTGAACGAGCGCGGCGCGGTGAGGCTGCCGGGTTCGCCGGTGGCGGGCGACGGGATGAGCGCGATCTCATCGGGCTGGGCCTCGGTGAAATCCTTCGGCTGCACCGGCGCGAGCGTGCCCTGGATCGCCTTCTTGCGCTTGAGCGTCTCGGCGGCGGACTGCAGATCCTCGGCGGTCTTTTCGCTTTCGAGGGCGCTGACGTAGCCGACCGTGTTGCCATCGACCACGACCTTGGCGAAGAAGAGTTGGTCGGCGCGGTAGCGCTGCTTGCTCACCTTGCAGTCGACGAGCGGATCGGTGAAGCCGGCGACGTGGCCCGAGGCCTCCCAGACCTTGGGGTGCATGATGATCGACGTCTCGATGCCGACGACGTCGTCGCGGCGGCGCACCATGTCGTTCCACCAGCAGTCGCGGATGTTCTTCTTCAACTCGGAACCGAGCGGACCGTAGTCGAAGAAGCCGTTGAATCCGCCGTAGATTTCCGAGGACTGGAAAATGAAGCCGCGGCGCTTCGCGAGCGCGACGATGGCGTCCATGGTGACAGCGGGGGCGGTGGAATCGGCGGACATAAGAAGGGAGAGTTAGCCGGCCGCGGGCGGGTCGGTCAATGCCCGGGTTCGGGGCAGAGCGACGGTGTCATCGCTCGCCGCACGGGTTGCGCCCTCACGACGCGAGTTTCTCGATCAATCTGAGATAACCGGAGTAGAATGTGATGATGTGATAGATCACGGCGGCGGCGGCGCCGAGAAACAGGAGCGCGGGGTAGAAGAATGTGGCGAGCGTGAGTGCGCGGTGGGCGTTTTCCTGATACTGACTGGCGAGGTGAAAGAGACTTTGCTCAAGCTGGCCGGTGGATTCTCCGGTCCGGTAAAGGGCCACGAAGTCCGGCGGGAAGCACGGCCAGCGGGAAAGCTGGGTGCCGGGTCGCTCGCCGCGGCTGATGGTGGCCTGCATGGCTTGGGCGGCCCGGCTCAACTCGGGTCGCGTTGCGATTGATCCGGCCGTGGACCAGGCACGGCTGATGATCATTCCTGCGTCGAGAAAATTGCCCAGGGCGAATGCAAAGTCCGCCAATCCCTGCGCCCGCACGTAGCGGCTGATGAACGGCACGATGCGGGCGACGAGCGCGAGCACCGGATGGGAACGCCGCATCATCCACCACAGGAGGCCGAGCGCGGCCCAAAGCGGCCCGAGCGTGCCGGCCAGCGTGCGGGCATAGGCAATGGAGTCCCAGTTGAATCCCCGCTCCCAATCGATCATCCGCATGACGGGCACCAGCAGCAGAATGGCGTGCAGCATCGCGAGCGGATACAGGCACGCGAGCGCGAGCCGGAGCTTGGTGGCGCCGAGCTGCGCATGCCGCGCCGCCAGGTTTTTCAGGGTGGACGGCATTCGGCCCGCTTCGGCGGCGGCGGACAGCACGAGCCGATCCGCAAGGGGCAACCACCGTTTGGCCGCTTCGAAGGCGGCCTCGACCGAGCCGCCCGCGTCGACTCGCTGCGCCATCGCCTCCAGGCCGGCCGCCGGCAGGCCCGTGCCTTGGGAGGAGCGCAGCGCATCGCTGAACCGCAAGCCCGCTTCCAGCTGCCGGGCGAGCTGTTGGTACCAAACGGCGAGTTTACGGTGGCCGAGCGACATGCGGGATGCGGGGCAGGAGGGAGTTTTCCTTCAAACCTCGCAAGTGCGAGCAAAGGGTCAGGCCGTTGCATGTTGCAGCGACTGCAACACGCAACGGCCTGGGAGCGCGGACGCCCT